>JBCCAG010000638.1:0-2890 GCA_039814955.1 Cyanobacteria bacterium P01_A01_bin.135 | reverse complement strand
TCTTCTAAATCAGCCTGCCGCTGCTCTACAGCGATACGGGCCTTGTTGAGCTGCTCTTGGGCGATCGCCACATCCACCGGCAGCACCTCCTGCAGTTCGGCTAGTTGCGCCTCCGCCTGGGTGCGCTGGGCCTGCAGCGTTTGGGTGGTTTGCTCGAGGCTGGCCTGTCGCTCTATGAGGGTTGCCTCAGCCGTATCGAGGGCGAGCTGGGCCTGGTCTAGGTCTGCTTGGCTAATGGCCCCTTCTACCTGCAGCATTTGCTGCCGCTCGTAGCTGAGCTGGGCTTCCCGCAGCGTCGCCTCAGCACTGGCGATCGCCGCCTGCCGCTGCCGCGTTTCAGCTTGAAGTTGGGCGGTGATTTGGTCAAGGGCGGCCTGCTGGGCCACAAGCTGCGATCGCTTGGCGTCTCCCCGCTGGGCTTTGGCTAGCGCCGCCTCCTGCAGACGCACCTCCGCCTGGGCATCCCGCAGGTCCGCCTCTCGCCGCTCAATCCCTTGCAAAATTGCAATTACCTGACCGGCTTCTACCTGGTCTCCTTCGCTGACTAAAATCTGGTTGACGCGGCTGTCGGCGGCATTGGGCACCGATAGCTTAATGACGCCGCCAGCAGGCTCTAGTCGCCCCAAGGCAACCACCCCCTGCACCGGCGCTGTAACCTCCACCACGACCGGAGGCTCTTGCGACGGTTGAATAGCTTTCACCAATAGCCCAATCCCCAGCAGCACCGGCACGCCGCCGTACAACATCCATTTCCTCTGGCGCGGCATTGTCGTCAGCATGGCCTTTTTGTGAGTGAACAGCCCTATCCTATGGGCCAGCCTATCCCCTACAAATCGAGCAGCCGGTCTATCTCGTGTCGCCAGTCGGGCAGGGTCAGACCTGACCGATCGGGCAATATCGCGCCATTTGCTGGCGAGGTAGCATCGAAACAGTAATTGAGGTGGGGCCCCTCGAGGCCCGAGCGTATTCATGGCGCGATCGCTCCGGTTCGGCCAGCGGCATCCCATCGCCACCGCCAGAAAGCTCTTGGCGCAAAAGCTGTGGCGCGGGGCCGGGCCTTTACCTAAGTCCCTGGACTACCTCAAGTGGCGACGGCAGTTCCTGCAGCAGCGGCTGCGGCTGGGGCTATGGCTGGCGCTGTTTTGGCATTCGCTTGTCTCCTCGGACGGCCTATATCGGGCCCTGTTCGAGTTTGAAGTCCTGAAGGCCGCAGCGATGCAGCAGTATGGGGATGTGGCGATCGCCTACGACTGGCGAAGCGGCTACCTGGCCTATTACGGCGGCGCAGTTGTGCTGCTGCTGCTGCTGACTGTTTTGCACCGTACGCCCTGGGGGCGGCAGCGGGGGCAGCTAATCTTTCTGCTGTTTGCGGGAGCTTTAGGCGGCCTGTTCGCGCAGCTCGTGCTGGCGCTATTTCAGATTCCGGAAGTGCCCAGTACTTTAGTTTTTCTGGTAATGGCTGTTTTCGTGCCGGTGCATTGGCGGCTACATCTGATCTACCAACTGCTGGCGATCGCCTTTTATGCCTTGGTCTATCCCCTGGTCGGGCTTGCCGTTTTCAGGGTTGATGCCAGTGACCTCTACGCCAGGGAAACCATCATTGAGGTGGTCTGCGTTTCCCTGGTGAGCGTCCTGTCGGTGTACCTGTATGAGCGCCTGAAGCGCTCCGAGTTTGAGGCCCATCGCCGCCTGCAGACCTTTTTGCGCTCGGTGTGCCACGACCTGCAGACGCCGGTGATGGGCAGCTCGGTGGTGTTGAAGAGCTTGCTAGAGGAAGCCGAAGCGGCTTCAGGGACAGTGGCGGTCTCCCCATCTGTGCTCAGGCCCCTGCTCCAGGGCAACCAGCGCCAGCTCGCCCTAATCCGCGCCCTGGCCGATACCCACGCTATGGAAGAGCGCGGCCTGGTGCTGCACCGCGAATCGCTGGCCCTCCGTCCCATGATTAGCAGTGCGCTAGATGACCTAGAGCACGAGCTAGTGAAAAAGCGCGTCCAGCTCATCAATCACATTAGCGCCGACCTGCCCCCGGTAGATGCCGATGCCCACCAGCTTTGGCGGGTGCTGAGCAACCTGGTGGGCAACGCGCTGAAGCACAACCCCCATGGCATTGAGCTCGTCCTGGATGCCGACGTGATTTCGCCGGGGCGATCGCCTCAAGCCTCGCCGCTATGGTCCCGCCTCAGCATTCCGTCGCCCCAGGTCCTCTCTGCCCAAGAGGCCCGCCTGCTCTGCGCCATTAAAGACAGCGGCAACGGCATCCCGGTTGAGCAGGTAAAGCATCTCTTTGAGCCCTACTCGCGAGGACCACAGGCGCGCTATATGCCTGGGCTAGGCCTAGGGCTGTACCTGTGTAAGCAGATTGTGGCGGCCCACGGCGGTGAGATTGGCGTAGTCACCCAGATGGGCACAGGGACAATCTTCTGGTTCACGCTGCCTGTTGATAAACCGCAGGGACACGGCACGGCCATGTTATGAAACCGCATGCGTCACACCCAACCCGACCGCAGGGCCACCACCGCCACCTGCACCCGGTCATCCACCGCCAGTTTGTTCATCACGCTGCGAATATGGGCTTTCACGGTGCTAAGGCTGATGTACAGGGCGGCGGCAATTTCCGGGTTGCTGCGGCCCTCCACAATTAGCTTCAGCACCTCTAGCTCCCGGTCGGTCAGGGGGTTTTCTGCCTGCTGAGGCGCAGGCTGCAGGTGGTTAACTACGCACCGGGCAATCTGTGGATCCAGATACACCGCACCATCGGTCACAGAGGCGATCGCTACCAAAATCTTGTTCAGCTCTAGCCCTTTGACGCAGAACCCATCCGCCCCGCTGGACAAAGCCGCGATGATCTCCTGCTCGGCGTTGTGGGAGGTGAGCATCAGTACCCTCACCC
>JBCCAG010000609.1:0-3085 GCA_039814955.1 Cyanobacteria bacterium P01_A01_bin.135 | reverse complement strand
GGTAGTGGAGGATGAGGCGGGCGATCGCCCCCTTGGCGGACCCCATGCCTGCAAGGTATTGATGCAGCAGGTCCCAGCCGTAGCGCAGGGGCGTGTGCACAAAGCTAACGACGAGCTGGTCGGCGCGGGTGAGCAGACCTTTGGCCACGGCATGGTGGCTAGAAATAATGATGTCGTAGCCAGAGAAATCTAGCTGCTCGATGGCTAGGGGCATCAGCGGCAGGCACTGGCGAAAGTAGTGCCGCGCTCCTGGTAGGGCCTGCAAAAACGAGGTGGTAACGGGCTTGTGCTGCAGGAAGCCGCGCTGCTCAGGGGCTAGGAAGTCTACCAGGCTAAATAAATCGGCCTTTGGGTAGCGGTTTAAGATTTGCTCCACCACCCGCTCTGAGCCGGCGTGCTTATCGAACCATTCGTGGGCGATCGCAATCCGAAGACTATCTATTGATGACGGGCTGTAAGGATTAGAGGTAGACATAGTGAGGAGCCCCGCCAATACTGTGGGGCCCTTGGGTGTTACTGCGCGATCTCTAGAGGTTTCTCTGAGGTCGTCTTGGTGACGTTGCTTGGTGACGTTGAACTATCTTAGGCCTTCAGCGTATCAAAGGAGCGGGACCGAGCAGGGGAGCAACCTCTAAGGATTTCATCACAGCTTCATCCGCTAACTCTATCTATGGGCACAAAATAGCGGCCCTGAAGCAGTCTCTTAATCTTTTGTTTACTTTAGGCGTCTATGCTCATCTCGGCACGACTTACTGCGCGTGTTGACAGAAACAAATTGAGTGAGAGCGTACAAATATGGCATTTTACAAAAGAGCGTTATACGCAGCGTTTAGCCTATCCATCGTGGCTGGCCTAGCAGCTTGTAGCGGTGAGGAGACTGCATCTACCGACGCTGGTGCAGAAGGTGAGACGGCCGAAGCACCTGCAGAAGGCGAAGGCGTCAGCGGCGACATCCTTGTAGATGGATCCAGTACCGTATTCCCGATTTCTGAGGCCATGGCCGAGGAATTCATGGCTGACAACCCTGACACCCGCGTCACCGTGGGTGTATCCGGTTCTGGCGGCGGCTTTAAGAAGTTCTGCGCTGGCGAGACCGATATCTCCAACGCCTCCCGCCCCATCAAGCAGGAAGAGATGGATCTTTGTGCCGAGGCTGGCATCGAGTTCATCGAAGTTCCCGTCGCCTTTGATGGCGTTACCGTTGTGGTTAACGACCAGAACGACTGGGCCGAGTGCCTGACCGCTGACCAACTGGGTCAGATGTGGGCTCCCGACGCCGAAGGCACCATCACCAGCTGGAGTCAAATCGATCCGTCTTACCCCGACCAGGAGCTGGCTCTCTACGGTCCGGGTACCGATTCCGGCACCTACGATTATTTCACCGACGCTGTTACCGGTGAAGAGGGCGAGAGCCGCGGCGACTACACCGCCAGTGAAGATGACAACGTCATTGTCCAGGGTGTGCAGGCTGACCCTGGTGGTCTGGGCTTCTTCGGCTATGCTTACTACGAAGAAAACCAGGATACCCTCACGTCTGTAGCAATCGAGAACGCCAACGGCGAGTGCATCAACGCGGGTTCCGATGTGATTGCTGACGGCACCTACAATCCTCTAGCGCGACCCATCTTCTTCTACGTGAAGACTGAGTCTTATGAGACCAAGCCCCAGGTGAAGGCGTTCGCCGACTACCAGATTGACCAGGCTAACGAAGGCCTGATTTCTGAAGTGGGCTACATTCCCCTGCCGGGTGAAATCGTCGAGAAGGCCAACGCTCGCCTCGAAGGCGGTACCACTGGCTCCATCTACGAAGGGGGTTCCTCCGTGGGCGTGAAGCTGGCTGACAAGCTGTAAACTTCTAGCCTTTGCAGGCTTAAGCCTAAGTTAACCACAGCTTCTGCTATGTTTTGCTGTAGGGGCGGCAATGCTCCTACAGCTTTTTCCTATTTGCCGCATCTATCGGCTGGTATAGGTCTCTTGAGCGTTTCTTGGCGCTTGAGCCAGGCCTGCGGTGATCTCTCGTGCTACTAACGCTATCGGAATTCAGCCTATGTCTTCTGTCGATCTTTCCTCTCCTAAGGTTTCGGAGATGTGGAAGCCCAATCGTCAGGCCTCGAAGACTACGCAAATGGTCGTCAAGTCTATTACTGGCGTGTTTGCGTTTGTCTCCGTAATGACGACGATTGGCATCGTCCTAACGCTCATCTTCGAGACCATCGGCTTCTTTGGTGAAGTTTCAATCTTTAACTTTTTGACCGATACCGAGTGGACGCCGCTGTTCAGCAGTGCCAAATTCGGTATTTTTGTTTTGATCAGCGCAACTGTCCTCACGGCGGGTATTGCCATTATGGTGGCAATGCCGTTGGGTCTGTTGATCGCCACCTGCCTCAGCGAGTATGCCAGCCCCAAGGCCCGCGGCATCCTGAAGCCGGCCCTGGAGATTCTGGCCGGTATCCCCAGTGTGGTCTTTGGCTATTTTGCCCTGCTGTTCGTCACGCCTCTGCTCCAAAGCTTCATTCCCGGTCTCCAAGGCTTTAACGCCCTCAGCGCTGGCTTGGTGGTGGGCATCATGATTACCCCGATTGTGGCTTCCCTGAGTGAGGACGCGATTTTTGCCGTGCCCCGCAGCCTTAAGGACGGGGCCTACGCCTTGGGGGCGACCAAGCGAGAAACGGTGCTGTCTGTGGTACTGCCCGCCGCCCTGTCTGGTATTGTCTCTGCCATCATTTTGGCCATTTCTCGCGCCATTGGTGAGACGATGACGGTGACCCTAGCCGCGGGTCAGAACCCACGCTTGGGCCTCAACCCACTGGTGCCGGTGATGACCATGACGGCGTTTATTGTGCAGGTGAGTTTGGGTGATACTCCCGCTGGCTCCCTGGCCTACAGAACAATCTACGCCGTGGGCATGACCCTATTCTTGATTACGCTGAGCCTCAACGTCTTCAGCTTCTGGTTTGTTCGCCGTTTCCGGGAGAAGTACGAATAATGACGACGCAAAATCCCACATCCCTTAGCGCCCAGGGCAAGTCGAACTTTGAGGTCAACCTGGATCGGCGCTATCTGTTCGACAATACCTTTGCCTTTC
>JBCCAG010000441.1:0-4046 GCA_039814955.1 Cyanobacteria bacterium P01_A01_bin.135 | reverse complement strand
TTGGCGATCGCATGGTCAATCTCCTGCCCACAGACCTTGGAGGCCACCGAGTCAGGGGAAATCACAAAAATAAAGGTATCGGCAGCTTCGATGCCGGCCTTAATTTCCTCCCACCAGTCCGCCGTCAGGGGAATGCTCTCCCAGTCCACCCAGGCGTCGTACTTGCTTTTCACCAGGGCCTGGTTGAGCACCTGGACGAAGGCCTTGTCTTTGCGGGAATAGGAGATGAAAACGTCGGTCATGGCTATTGGGGTGATGTCGAACCCACCGTCTCAATAATACTCTGAGCAGAGAGAGCCTGTCTCACTGCCTGTAGAGATTTGTCGCGATCACCGTTCTCGTGATTGAGCTTAACGACGCCCCAGAATTATGAAATTTCTTTTACGGCTTGCTTAACAGACGAAATCTAAGCCGCATCCTGCGCAATAATATCTGAGCAAATCGTTACAGGTGAACTGCCGATGGTTTTTCGGTTGGCTGCTGCGGCCCTACTTGCGCTCCTGTCATGCCTTGGCCCAGCAGCTCCTGGGCTGACTGAACCCGCCCCTGAACCTGAGCTAGCGCCACAAAACGATCGCCCCCACCGCATTAGCCTAGACCGCCTACCGGTAGCCCATCAGGGAATCCACCGCCTCAACATTCACCTCGACTACGCCGCCTCCCCGGCCCCGCTAGCCCCCGCCCCGGCATCGCTGCAGCAGGCCATCCAAACCTTTTTGGCGCAGTATCCCAACGAAGACGACTACTGGGAGATTGTAAACCGCCGTCTTGCCCAAACTCTCATTGCCCAATACCCCCAGCTCACCACCCTTTCCCTAGAGATGGGCGTCTTGCCCTGCGATCGCTTCCCTCACCCGCGCGGCAGCATCGTCACCTACGAGGCGGGGGAAGTTCGAGAGTTCTGGTACTTTTCCATGCCTATCCCAGCCGCTGCCCTAGCGAGCCCCTTTGAGGCGGCCCCAGCCCTTGGGCCAACGCTAACCGTCGCGTACGAGTACTGGATGGAAGACAAAGCGCTCTACCCTGACTACAATGCCGTCATCACCTCAATCATGGCGACTTGGCGACAGCCAGAGTCACTCACCAGGACAGCTTTTGAGACCATCGCCGATCAAATTCGCCGCGACCACGGAATGCTCACCAACATTGATATCAACCTCAACCAGGCCATTGCCGCCCAGTGAGCGGCTGGCATGGCAGATGGGGGGATGAAACTCAATAATTCACCCTAGAATGGCGGTAAACACTTGCCGTTACCCTATGCCTGCTGCCCTCAAGCTTCTAATTTTGGTCACCGCCGGTTTTCTCATCGGGGCCGTGCCGCTGACAGGATGGCTGTTTTGGGGATTGACCCGGCGTCGCCTGGTCCAGCTGGGAACCGGTAATGTTGGGGTGTCGGCGGCGTTTTACCACGGGGGCAATGCCGTCGGTATTGTATGTGCGGTGGCGGAGGCAGCCAAGGGCATTGGCGCGGTGCTGCTGGCGCGATTGCTGTTTCCCAGTGAGCCTGCCCTAGAGATCTTGGCCCTGATTGCCCTAGTGGCGGGGCGCTACGGGATGGCGCGCGGGGCAGGGGTGACCAACGTAGTGTGGGGCTACCTGGTGCATGACTACCGGGTGGCCTTTTTAGTGGCCCTGATTGGCGGCATTAGCTTTACCCTGTTCCGCGAGCAGCAGCGGGGACGTCTCGCTGTGCTCTGCCTATTGCCCCTGATGACCCTGCTGCTGCACCCCACCGATGGGCTGCGGGGGCTGCTGGTAATGCTGCTGGCTACCCTGCTGGGATGGATCTATTCCCGCATGCCCAACGACCTAGCGCTGACCCCTACCGATGCCGCTGAGGACTCCCGCCAAATGTTCACCTTTTTCCGAGGCGATCGCGCTTTGATTAGCTTAGACAAACCCTTAGACGCCGCCAAGGTGGGGGGCAAAGCCGCCACCTTGGCCCAGCTGCGGCAGTGGAACTACGCCGTGCTGCCCGGCTGGGTGCTGCCGCCAGGGGATGACCCGGAGCCCTTGGTGCAGCAGCTCGACCCTAGCCCCGAGGCCCCCGTCATCGTCCGCTCCTCCGCCATTGGGGAAGATTCTGCCACGGCCACGGCGGCGGGCCAGTACGACTCGATTTTGAACGTCACCAGCCGCGAGGCCCTGCAGGAGGCAATTTTGCGCTGTCAGGCCTCCTACAGCCGCCCTACCGCTAGCCAGTACCGCCGCCAGCGGAGCGGGGATGAAGCCGGCGGCATGGCGGTGCTGGTGCAACCCCAGATCAAGGGCGTCTTCTCAGGTGTTGCTTTCAGCCGCGACCCCATCGCCCGTCAGGGAGATGCGGTGGTGGTGGAGGCGCTGCCGGGGGATGCCAGCCAGGTGGTTTCCGGAAAGGTGACGCCGGAGACCTACCGGGTGCTAGTGAGCCAGACGGTGCCCGATGTGGTGGACGACGCGGGAGAGGCCATCCCCACGGAAATTAGCCTGCCGGTGGAGGGGGAAGGGGAGGTGCCCGGGGCCATCGTTCAACAGGTGGCCTGCCTAGCCCGGCAGATTGAGCAGCGCTACCACGGGGTGCCCCAGGATATTGAGTGGAGCTACGACGGCCAGCGGCTGTGGCTACTGCAGGCCCGCCCCATCACGACCCTGCTGCCCATCTGGACGCGGCGCATTGCAGCGGAGGTAATTCCCGGCGTGATTCGGCCCTTGACCTGGTCCATCAACCAGCCGCTGACCTGCGGGGTATGGGGGGAGCTGTTTCAGATTGTCCTGGGCGATCGCGCCCGCGACCTGGACTTTATGCAGACCGCCACCCTGCATCACTCGGTGGCCTACTTCAACGCTTCCCTGCTGGGGGAGATCTTTCGGCGCATGGGCCTGCCCGCCGAGAGTCTGGAGTTTTTGACCCAGGGGGCCAGCTTTAGCCGCCCGCCTCTGAAAGCCACCCTGCGCGCCCTGCCGGGGCTGCTGCGGTTGTTGGGGCGCGAGTGGCTATTGAAAGAAGACTTTGATCAGGAGTACCAGCAGCGGTTTGAGTCCCAGCTCCAAACCCTGGACGAAATGTCCGCTGAATCCCAGAGCGAAGCCGAGATACTGGTGAGAATAGAGGGCATTCTCGATACCCTGCAGCGGGTCACCTACTACAACATCATGGCCCCCCTAAGCGCCGCCTTGCGCCAGGCAGTGCTGCGGGTGAGCGAAGAGGACCTGGACCAAAGCGTGGTGCCGGAGGTGGCGGCCCTGCGATCGCTGCAGCAAATTGCCGTCAACTGCCGCCAGCTTTTGCCCGGCTTTGACCCAGACCACTGCAGCACCGCCGTCGTATTCACCGCGATCGCCGAGGACCCCAACCGCGAGGCAATTTTAGGGCAGATTGACCAGCTTTTAGCGCGCTACGGCTACTTGAGCGAGGTAGCGACGGACATCGCCGTGCCCCGCTGGGCGGATGACCCGCGCCCGGTGCGGGACCTATTTGCCCGCTACGTGTGCGACCCCAACCTAGACAGCACTTCGGCCCTGTCTACTGAGCGGCGGCGGATTCCCTGGCGGGCTAAGCGGGTGCAGTCGCGGCTGGCCCTGAAGGCCCAGGTGGCGGAGGTATACAATCGGCTGCTGGCCCACCTGCGCTGGAGCCTCACCGCCCTGGAGGGGCAATGGGTGGAGCAGGGGCGACTGCAGCCGGAGGATATCTTCTTTTTGACCTTGGATGAGGTTCGAGAAGCGATCGCCCAACCCGTAGACGATGACAGTATGCAGGCAGCGGTAGAGCGGCGCCGCGCCCAGTGGCAGGCGGACGGCGACATCTCCCACCCTGCCCAACTGGTCTACGGTGAGGAGCCACCGGCGATCGTCTCGGTTAACCTAGTGCCATGGTCCGCCAGTGGCACCACCACCCTGCAGGGCATTGGGGCCAGCCCGGGACAGGCCGTGGGCCGTGTTTTGGTGCTTGACCGCCTCGCCACCCCCTCCCAGGTGGATAAAGAGACGATTCTCGTCGTGCCCTATACCGATGCTGGCTGGGCTCCCCTGCTGGCTCAGGCCGGGGGCATCGTGGCCCAGGT
>JBCCAG010000775.1:0-2280 GCA_039814955.1 Cyanobacteria bacterium P01_A01_bin.135 | reverse complement strand
GGGCCAAGGGCAGATCTACTCCACGCTCAGAAAAAACGGTCACAGCAGGCCAAATTCCACTGGTGGGTCAGCGCCGCCAAGCCAGCCATTTCGCCGCCAGCTTCTTAATCAGCGGCGTAAACTGCGCCAGACTGTATTCCTCAGCCGCCTTGCGAATCACCTCCGCCTGAGTAGGGTAAGGATGAATCACATCGGCGATCGCCCCCAGCCCCAGCCCTTGGGTAATCGCCAGGGTAATTTCGTTGATCATCTCCCCCGCGTGGGCTGCCACCACCGTTGCCCCCAGTATTTTGTCGCGGCGTTTGTCTAGGTAGATCTTGGCGAACCCCACCGTTTCCCCATCGGCGATCGCCCGATCAACGTCATCTAATGTCACCTCAAAGGTGCGAATATCGCTGCGAGCGGCGGCTTCCTCAGCCGAGATGCCCACATGGGCCACCTCAGGGTCCGTGTAGGTGCAAGAAGGCATGACCAACTCGCTTAAGCGGCGGCGTCCGATGCCGCAAGGAGCAAACAGGGCGTTTTGGATGGCGATGCGGGCGGCGGCATCAGCGGCGTGGGTGAATCGCCAGGCCATGCAGCAGTCCCCCACGGCATAGATGTCGGGGTTGCTGGTCTGCAGGTAGTCATCGATTAAGATGCCTTGTCTCGGGTCGGCCTCTACGCCCACCTGCGCTAGCCCCAGGCCAGCCAAATTGGGGGCGCGGCCTGCGCTCAGCAGTAGGGCATCGGCGGTGACGCAGTGGGTCTCGCCGCCGGTTTGACAGTGAATTACTTTTTCCTCCCCTCGCTGCTCTACCCGCGTCACATCAGCATTGAGGCAAATATCTACCCCCTCGTCGGCTAGCTGGCGCTGCAGCAGCGCCGACACCTCGGGCTCCGCCGTATTCAACAAGCGATCGCCCCGCTGCAGCAGAGTCACCGCCGTCCCCAGCCGTCCAAAGGCCTGAGCCAGCTCGCAGCCGATGTAGCCACCCCCTACCACCGCCAGCCGTCGGGGCTGCTGGGTGAGGTTAAAGATTGTCTCGTTGGTGAGCGCCTCTACTTGGTCAAGCCCCTCGATGGGCGGTAGCACCGGGCTAGAGCCTGTAGCAATCACCGCTTTTTTGAACCGCAGCGTCAAATCACCCAGCGCAATTGTGTGGGGGCCGGTGAAGCGGGCCTCGCCAAAAAATACGTCCACGCCATACTCATCCCGCATCCGCTCGGCGGAGTCGTTGCGGCTGATGTCGGCCCGCACCTGCCGTACCCGTTCCATCACCGCCGGAAAATCTACCCCTACCCCGTCGGGGACCATAACACCAAAGCGGTGGGCCTGACGCACCTTATGGGCGGCGCGGGCGGCGCGAATCAGAGTTTTGGAGGGGATGCAGCCGACGTTGGTGCAGTCCCCGCCCAGCAGGTGCTTTTCCACCAGAGCGACTTTGCCCCCCAGCATACCGGTGCCCCCCGCCGTTACCAGACCAGCAGTGCCGCCTCCGATGACCACGAGGTTGTAGACCTTGGCCGGGTGCGGCGTCGGCCAGTCTGGTGGGTGGACGCGGGAGAGGAGGGCAAAGTTATGGTGGTCTAGGGGAGTCAGGGAGGCCATAGGGGTGTCGAATGAGTAGGGTTGCGGCAATGACGGTAGCCTTCAAAAATGGGCGCAATCACGGACATGGATCATGCCCCATTTGCTATAAACAGTATTGTGTCTATCCTGCGCTGCCTCCCCCATTTCCATCGATATTTATGGCTTATTTTGACTCCAGTCGCCCCCGACGTACGCTTCCTTGGCTTTCCGCTGCACTAGTGGCAGGGGCGATCGCCCTGCAACCCAGCTTGGCAGCGGCAGATCCCAGCACTCCGCCGCCCCTATCCCGCTCCATCGAAGTGGATACCAGCGACCCCCTATACCCCAATTTGCTGGTGGATCGGCCCTTGAGCAACCAAGAGCAGCGCACCCTGCGGGCCGCCCTGGAGGATCTGCGGCTAGAGGGGCAGCAGCAGTACAACGCCGGTAACACGGCAGCGGCGTTTGATATCTGGATGCGGGAGCTGCGGCTGCGGCAGGTGCTTAGCCTGCGGGATGAGGTGGCGGCCCTGAGCCGGGTTGGGGACGTGGCCTGGCAGGAGAACCAAACCACTGAAATTCGGCTGATCGGCAATCGCCTGGGGGAGGTTGAGCAGGTGATTCGCGATCGCCCGAACCCTGACTATGGGCTGCTGCTGCAGATTGCCGACGCCTATAAAACACTGCGGGAGCGAGACCGAGCGATCGCCGCCTACAGCGATATTATC
>JBCCAG010000254.1:0-5535 GCA_039814955.1 Cyanobacteria bacterium P01_A01_bin.135 | reverse complement strand
TGATGCCGGATCGACCCAACCACTTAGATATTGCTTTTTGGGTACCCAGTCCGCTGGGCATCGGCACGATTTTGATTGCGGTTTTGGTCACCGCAGGCATTATTCTGCGGCCTATCTTTCCCCTCTAAGTTGGCTACTGATAGGCGATCGCTCCATTTGCTGGTTCGGTCTGCTATGGTAATGGCAACTCGATACGGTTGTTCTAAAGGAGCGCCGTCGCCGCTGTTTTGAGCTTTTTGCCCCATGGCCCAATCCCTCGCGCAAAATGCGATCGCCTTTTTGATTGATCTCGCTGAGCGGGGGGAAATTGACCCCTGGAACGTCAAGGTAATTGAAGTCATCGACCGCTTTTTGAGCCAGCTGCGCCCCGGCCAGCAGGCGGTGGGAGAAGCCCCCTACGAGGCAGATTTGTCGGAGTCGGGGCAGGCGTTTCTCTACGCCTCTATGCTGGTGCTGCTGAAGGCAGATAGCCTAGCCCGCAGCGACCAGCCCGAAGAGGACTTAGAACCTGAGCTAGACGATGCCCTGGGCTTACCCCGACTCCCCTCTAATTTAGAGAAGCGGATTCGGCGACGGGCGGTAGCCCAGCCCCCGCAGCATCGCCCCATCACCCTGCAGGAGCTGATTCGCCAGCTTGAGGTGATGTCCACGGCCATCTCGGAGCATGTTCCTCGACGGCGGGCGCGGCGACCTAAGCCCCACGCCAAGTCGAAGGCGGTGCGGGCGATCGCCCAGCTAGCCCACCAGGAAAACCTCTCAGAAGTAGCCGCCGCCCTCGATCAGGCCCTGCGGGAGTATTGGCCCCAAATTAGCCAGGGTTCGCAGTGGATGGCGTTTGAGCAGCTTTTGGATTGGTGGGTAGATTCAGACATTTGCGCCCAGGTCAACGCCGATCAGCTCCACCGCACTGACCAGAGCGATCGCGTCGGGGTATTTTGGGCACTCTTGTTTTTGTCGGCCCAGTCTAAAGTGGAGCTATCTCAGCAGACCTTCTACCAAGACCTAAACGTCAGGGCCCTAAGCCCCGAAGACCTGGTGAATGACGCCTCAGCTTACGTCGCCCTAGACTAGCTGCTATGATTCCACTAAACCCAAAGCTGACTCCGGTAGCAGGGTGTTCGCTTTGGACAAATTAGTTACTTCTCTAGCAGCCCGTGTAGATTGCGTAAAGTTGTAAATCTACTGGTGCCAGGGGATTGGGACCTATGGAACACTGAGGGAGTCCACAATAGATGGGCCTGTACAGGTTTAAGCGTATTTTCTGACGTATTTAAGCGAATAAGTAAGTTCCATCTGCACAGCATCTTCTGAAAACGCAAAAATATAGACCGACTAGAGGAAAGTAAAGCCTATGAAAGCGATGATTCTGGCTGCTGGTAAAGGTACCAGAGTACGCCCGATTACCTATACCATCCCCAAGCCGATGATTCCCATCATGCAGAAGCCAGTGATGGAGTTCCTCCTGGACTTGCTGCGTCAGCACGGCGTTGATCAGGTGATGGTGAATGTGAGCCATCTGGCCAACGAGATTGAGAGCTACTTCAGGGACGGCCAGCGATGCGGCGTTCAAATTGGCTACTCTTTTGAAGGCCGCATCGAGGACGGTGAGCTAATTGGCGATGCGCTGGGCTCCGCTGGCGGCATGCGCAAAATTCAGGATTTCAATCCGTTTTTTGACGATACCTTTGTGGTCCTGTGCGGCGACGCCCTCATTGATCTAGACCTAACTAAGGCTATCCAGTGGCACAAGGAAAAAGGTTCCATTGCTACCATCATCATGAAGCCGGTGCCGCGCGACCAGGTGTCTAGCTACGGCGTTGTCATCACCGACGAAGACGGTAGAATCAAGCAGTTCCAAGAAAAGCCCACGGTGGAAGAAGCGATCAGCACCGACATTAACACGGGCATCTACATCTTTGAACCGGAGATTTTTGACTACATTCCCTCCGGTCAAGAGTTCGACATCGGCGGCGATCTGTTCCCTAAACTTGTGGAGAAAGGCGCGCCCTTCTACGGCATCTCCATGGACTTTGAGTGGGTAGATATCGGCAAAGTGCCCGACTACTGGCATGCGGTTCGCGGGGTGCTGCAGGGCGATATCAAGAATGTGCCCATCCCTGGCGTTGAGGTGAAGCCTGGGGTCTACACCGGCCTCAACGTGGCCATCAACTGGGACAAAGTTGACATTCAAGGCCCGGTCTACATCGGCGGCATGACCAAAATCGAAGACGGTGCCCGCATCATCGGCCCTACCATGATCGGCCCCAGCTGCCGTATCTGTAGTGGTGCCACCATCGACAACAGCGTCATCTTTGAGTATTCGCGCATTGGCCCCGAAGCGCTGCTCAGCAACAAGCTGGTGTTTGGCCGCTACTGCGTCGACCGCACCGGCGCGTCGGTAGACCTGCAGGCCGCTGCATTAGATTGGCTAATTACCGACAGCCGCCACATGCTGCCAGAGAACGCCCCCATCGAGCAACAGGCGATCGCTGAACTGCTCAATGCCGGACGTTAGGTATCGTAAGCGGCGCTTAGGGCTGGGTTAGCGATAGCGTAACCCAGCCTACGGCGGCTAACCACAGCGGCTAATTCAAAGCAAGAAGGGGGTAGATCCTGAGTAATAGGATCTACCCCCTTCTTGCGCACCACCATTGTCAACTACCCAGCAAGCACCCTCCAAACCGCAGCAAGACCAAACAAGGGAAATAAAAAGGTTGTTACACTTAACAAACCGGCCAATTTTATGGATCCCATAGCAGCCATGACCTCCACGCTCCTAGTGACCAAGGAACTCCCAACCTTAGACTACGACACCCCTCGCGATCGCTTCGGTGAAGCGTGGCGATCGCCGCTGTCGACCCTGCTAGGCTTAGGGCGAGCGGCTGGCGCTGATTTTGTCGAGTTCTTTTTGGAGCGGGTCAACTACGTCAGCGCCTTGGCAGAAGAGGATGCCATCACCAGCATTACGCCTCGCCTCGTCACAGGCGCCGGGGTGCGGGTGTTTAAGGGGAAGGGCGACTGCTATGTGAGCACCAACGACCTGTCGTTCAAAGGTCTGCGCTCAGCCCTAGAAAAGGCGCTGTCGATCTTGGGGCTGCATATGCCCGCCCCCCAGGCCTACGTACCGGAAACCAACCTGGAGCTGCTGCGAGACTACGTGGCGGTGCAGGGCAAAGACCAGTGGCTGAGCGGCACCAGCTCCTTCGAAGAGATGGGCGATATTCTCCTTGGGGCCACCTCTCAGATCGCGAAAACCGCCAAACACATTCAGTCCCGCCAGGCCTCCTACTTCCGTGACTGGCAGGAGGTGCTGGTAGCGGCCAGCGACGGCACCTTCGCCCACGACATTCGCTTGACCCAGTCTGTGGGCTGTAACCTACTGTGCGCCGACGGGGATCATCGCTCGTCTATTAGCAAGCGTTTGGGCAGCACCGGCGACCCGGCTTTCCTGCGGGATTGGAAGTTTACCGACACCGCCGAAGAGATCTCGGAATCTGCCGGGAAGATGCTCTACGCTGACTACGTCGAGTCCGGCAACTACCCGGTAATCATGGCCAACCACTTCGGTGGCGTCATCTTCCACGAGGCCTGCGGCCACCTGCTAGAGACTACCCAAATTGAGCGCCAGACCACGCCGTTTGCCGATAAGAAAGGGGAGAAGATTGCCCACGAGAGCCTCACCGCCTGGGATGAGGGCCTGTCGGACAAGGAATTTGGCACCATCGATATGGATGACGAAGGGATGCCTGCTCAGCGCACCCTGCTGATTGAAAACGGCATCCTGAAGAACTTCTTGAGCGATCGCGCTGGGTCAGTGCGCACCGGCCACCCCCGCACCGGCAGCGGGCGTCGCCAGAGCTATGCTTACGCCGCCGCTAGCCGCATGCGCAACACCTACATCGCGCCGGGGGACTACTCGGTGCAGGATCTGTTCGACTCGGTAGAAAAAGGTATCTACTGCAAGAAGATGGGCGGCGGCAGCGTCGGCCCCACCGGGGAGTTTAACTTTGGGGTGGATGAGGCCTACTTAATTGAGAATGGCAAAATCACTAAGCCCCTTAAGGGCGCGATTTTGATTGGGGAGGCTAAGGAAATTATGAATAAGATTTCCATGTGCTCTGAGGACCTGGGCCTGGCGGCGGGATTCTGTGGCTCTATCAGTGGCCGGGTCTATGTGACGGTGGGCCAGCCCCATATCAAGGTGGACGGCATTACCGTCGGGGGCCGATAGATTTATCCTGCATTCCATACGGGCGACCGGCTGGTCGCCCCAACAAATCTAAACCACCGCGCGGGCAATTGCCCAATGCCCATGACATCTTGTACGGGCGTCCGGCCGGTCGCCCCTACGGCACATTACACATCCAATTAATCATGCCTACCGTTGACGATATCGCCTCCAACGCCGAATCCATCGCCCGCCAAATGGGCATCTCCAAATACGACATCTACGGCTCCTCTGTAGATGAAAACAGCGCCCAGGTGGACCACGGCGAGCCCAAGCAGGTGAAAGCCTCTAACCGCTCCAGCGTCATTGTGCGGGTGTGGAACGGTGAGGGCACCATTGGCGTTACCTCCACCACTGATGTTGATCCAACGGGACTGGAGCTGGCCCTACAGACGGCCCAGGCCGCCAGCAGCTTCGGCCCCAAGGAGCACATTCCCGACTTTAGCCCCGAGGCCCAGTCCAGCCTAGACAGCCCCGGTAGCCAAACCGCGCCTCAGGTGCCGGTATCTCAGCTCATCGACACGCTCCTAGACGCAGAAAAGCAGCTAGTGGATGCCCACCCGGCGATCGCCGGGGTGCCCTACAACGGCCTGTCCCAGCGGGATGTGGAGAAGTTTTACCTCAATAGCGACGGGGCGCGGCGGCAGGAGTCCTGCTCCTACGCCTCCCTGTATTTGTATAGCAAGACGGAGCAGGCGGACCGCAAGCCCCGCAGCGCTGGGGCCTACCGCGTTAGCCGCAGCTTTGACAAGCTGGACATCGACGGCTGCCTACAGGAGGCGGCAGAGAAGACCATCAGCCACCTCAACTACGAAAAAATCAAGACTGGTAAGTACCAAGTGGTGTTTGCGCCGGAAGCGTTCTTAAGCCTATTCGGCGCGTTTTCCAACCTGTTCAACGCCCAGCGCATTCTGGATAAGCAGAGCCTCTCCACCCCGGAATCTTTGGGACAGGCGATCGCCTCACCGCTGCTGTCGGTGCATGACGACGCCCGCCACCCGCAAAACGTGGCCATGGAGACTTTTGACGGGGAAGGCACCCCCACCCGCCAGGTACCGCTGATTGCTGACGGCGTACTGACCAGCTTCATCCACAGCGCCGGTACCGCTAAGCGGATGGGCACTAGCCCCACGGGGAACGCGGGCATCGGTGCTAAGGTGAGCGTCGGCTCTAACTTCTACCACGTGTTTGGTCAGCCTGGGGACGGCAGCTTTGACCTAGATGGCAGCGACGGCGTTCTCCTCATCGACAGCCTCAGCGCCCTACATGCAGGCGTTAAGGCTACGCAGGGCGCTTTCTCCCTGCCG
>JBCCAG010000530.1:0-3492 GCA_039814955.1 Cyanobacteria bacterium P01_A01_bin.135 | reverse complement strand
TTTACCGAGGCAATTCTTGCCGGCCGACCCATCGACGTCTACAACTACGGCAACATGCGCCGCGACTTCACCTACATCGACGATATCGTTGACGGTATTTTACGCCTTGTGCCACATCTCCCTGAGTCCAACGCCCACTGGGCGGGGGAGTCTGAGCCGACCCCGGCCCGCTATCAAATCCACAACATTGGCAGCAGTCAGCCCGCTACGCTGCTGAGCTTTATTGAAACCCTTGAAAACTGTCTAGGCAAGGTTGCCCGAAAGAATATGCTGCCGCTGCAGCCAGGGGACGTGCTAGAAACCTACGCCGACATCGAAGCGCTGCGTCAGGCCGTAGGGTTTGAGCCCAAGACATCGATTCAACAAGGACTGCAGCAGTTTGTCGATTGGTACCAGCGCTATTACGGGCTGCGCCATGCTGGGTCTCCCTTGCTAACGGCCTCTTGATCCGCTGATCAACACAAGACTTACCCCGCAGCTGCCGTTCCTATCTATACTGGAGTCTGTGCTGCCTTGAGCCAACCTGTATGCGGTCTAGTTACGCTGCCCCAGCGCTTCCTTCAACATTGGTTGGCCTTTTTGCTGCGCTAGTTTTGTCGTCCTGCAGCGGCGTGGGTACCGAAGCGCCCGCCCAGGAGCAGGCTGACGCGCCCCCCGCTGTAGATGGCGCGATCGCCCGCACCGATTCCCTAGCGGCGACGGTGGAATATACCGGCACCACCCTCCCTTCTCAGACGGTGTCGCTGCGCTCCCAGGTGGAAGGGCAAATTTTGTCCATGGCGGTAGATGTGGGTGATGCGGTGCGCCCAGGCCAGGTGGTGGCCCGCATTGACGCTAGCCTGCTAGAGGCTGCGGTGGCAGAAGCAGAAGCGGAAGTGGCAGCGCGGCGGGCAGAGGTGGCCAGCCGCGAGGCAGAAGTAAGCGCTGCCCAGAGCGCCGTGGAGGAGGCGCGGCTGACGCTGCAGCAGGCTCGCTCTGATGCTGACCGGCTAGAAAACTTGGGCATAGAGGGGGCGGTGGCGGACCAGGTGGTAGAGCAGGCCCGCACGCAGGTGAGCACGGCGGAGCAGGCGGTGAGCGCTGCCCAGCAGCAGGTGCAGACCCAGGCCCAGGCGGTGGATGCGGCCCGGCGGCGGGTGACGGCACAGCAGGCCCTAGTTACCCAGGCGCAGCAGCGACGGCGGTTTGCTACGGTGACCGCTGCTAGCAGCGGGGTGGTGATGACGCGGCCCCTAGAACCCGGCGACTTGGCCCAGCCTGGGGACGAGCTGCTGACGGTGGGAGACCTGAGCGCGATCGCCGTGGAGGTGCAGGTTTCTGAGCTGGATCTCGCTGCCCTGCGGGAAGGGCAGTCTGCCCAGGTGCGGCTGGATGCTTTTCCGGGCAGGGCGCTGACCGGCAGCATCACCCAGATCTCACCGGTGGTGGACCCCGCCGCGCGGCTGGTGCCAGTGGAGGTGACCATTCCTAACCCCGAGGGGCGCATTGGCAGCGGGCTGCTGGCGCGGGTGAGCTTTGAGGCTGACGCCGCTGAGCGGGTAGTGGTGCCCGAGACGGCGCTGCAGGTGGCGGAGACACCGGAACCGACAACGCTGTTTGTAATTGAGACATCCCCCAATCCGGCAGCCGGTGATGAAAATGCACCAAATTCCGCCAGCGCCACCGTCAGCTCTCGCCCCGTGCAGGTGGGCGATCGCGCTGACAGCCGGGTGGAGATTCTGTCGGGGCTCGCCCCCGGCGAGTATTACGTCACCCGCAGCAGCGCTCCCTTGTCCGGCGGCGAGCAGGTACGTCTCAGCCTGATCTCACCATGACGGTGCAGCGTCAGCGCCGGGGCGGAGGCATCAGCGGCCTGGCCATTCGGCGGCACATCGGCACCCTCATGCTTACCCTGGCGGTGGTGGTGCTGGGGCTCTTGTCCCTGGGGGACCTGCCGGTGGACCTGCTGCCTTCAGTCACCTACCCCCGCATCGGGGTGCGCCTCAGCGTTCCCGGCATCTCCCCCGAGGTGGCGGTGGATGAGGTGACTCGCCCCCTAGAAGAGGCGCTGTCCGCCACCGAGGGTGTCACCCAAATCTTCTCCCAGACCCGGGAGGGCCGCGTCAGCGTGGACCTCTACTTTGAGCCCGGTGGCGATATCGACCAGGCCCTCAACGACGCCACCGCCGCCTTCAACCGCGCTCAGTCCCGCCTCCCCGACGCGGTGGAAGAGCCCCGGCTGTTTAAGTTAGACCCCTCTCAACTGCCGGTGTACGAGCTGGCGATCGCCTCGGATGTTCTGTCCCCCCAGGCCCTGCGAGTATTCGCGGATGAGGAACTGGGCCGGGAGCTGAGCGTGGTGGATGGCGTCGCGGCGGTGGAGGTGGCTGGGGGATTGACGGAGGAGGTGCGCGTCATCGTCGATTTTAACCGGCTGCAGGGGGTAGGGCTGGGGCTAGAGTCGGTGCTGGATGCCCTGGAGGAGAGCAACCAAGATGTGGCCGGGGGGCGGCTGCGGGGGGATTTAACCGAGCCCCTCACCCGGGCGGTGGGACGGTTTCAGAGCGCCGAGGAGATTCGTGACCTGCTGCTGACGGGGCAAGGGTCACAGCAGATATACCTGCGGGATGTGGCTCAGATAATTGACAGCACCGCTGAGCAGCGGGTGCGGGTGACCCTAAATGGCCAGCCTGCCGTGAAGGTGAGCGTGCAAAAGCAGCCAGACGCCAACACGGTGGCGGTGATCGACGCGGTGAAGCAGCGGATCGAGGCCCTGCGGCAGAGCGGCCTAATTACTGAGGACATCACCCTGATTGCCACCTCAGATGAATCGGTGCTGATTCAAAGCGCGATCGCCAACGTCACTACAGCGGGGCTGGTGGGGGCAACCCTGGCAGGGGCGGCGGTATTTCTGTTTCTGGGCTCCCTGCGACAGACCCTGATCATCGTCTTGGCCATTCCTCTGGCGACGCTGACGGCAGTGGTGCTGATGCGGTTGTTTGGCCTGTCGCTGAATGTGTTTAGCCTCGGCGGCCTGGCGCTGGGGGTAGGGATTGTGGTGGACAACGCCATCGTGATGCTGGAGGCGATGACGGGGGAACAGAGCACGCCGCTGACTATGGGGGAGGCGGTGGACCGCAGCCAGTCGGTGGAGTCGGCCCTGGTGGCTTCCACGGCCACGAACCTGGTGGCGGTGCTGCCCTTTCTGCTGATTGGCGGCTTTATCTCCCTGATTTTTAGCGAGCTGGTGCTCACCATTAGCTTTGCGATCGCCGCCTCTATCCTGGTGGCGGTGACGGTGGTGCCCGCCCTCACGGCCCGGCTGCTGGCGGTGCGCCGCTCCAGCGGATTAGGGGATTCGGCCTTTGTGGTGGTGGTGAATCAGCGGTTTGAGACCCTGCGGCGCGGCTACGCCTATGCCCTGCAGCGATCGCTGCAGCACCGGGTATGGGTGGTGCTGGTGGTAGCCCTGCTGTTGGGGGGGAGTAGCGCCCTGCTGCTGGGCCAGGTGCC
>JBCCAG010000634.1:0-2924 GCA_039814955.1 Cyanobacteria bacterium P01_A01_bin.135 | reverse complement strand
TCTGTTTACCCTCGTGGCCCTGGGCCAGGGGCTCTATGTGCTGGCGGTCTACCCCAAGCAAAAGCGCCCTTGCCTGACGGCGATCGCCGTCGCCTTTTTTGTTTTTACCCCTTGGGTGGGGGTAGGGCTTTGGCAGCGGGGCCAGCTTGCCGCAGTGGCCAGCGCCGTGCAGCGGCAGGTGCCTCTGGGCCGCTTCGTTGACCTCTGGCTCCGCAACCTCAACCGCGTCTTCTTCAACGCCGACTGGGGAACGGCCAACCTGCTGGTGGCGGCCCTGGCGGCCTATAGCCTCTATTTTCTGTGGCGCACCCACCGCCGCAGCGCTGGGCTGATTCTCCTGCTGGTGGCCCTGCCGGGGCTGGCGCTGCTGCTTACGGACGTGGGGTTGGGCGGCATTAGCTCCACCCGTATCCGCTATCTGATTCCGGTGTATCTGGGGGTGCAACTGACGATCGCCTATACCCTAGCCCACAAAATCGCCCTAGGAAAACTCTGGCAGCGCCGGGCCTGGGGAGCCGTACTCGCCCTGGCGCTACTGGGCAGTGGGAGCGCCAGTTGGCTAGCCGCCCAAACGCCAGTGAGCTGGGTGAAGAGCGATAAGGCCGTTTACTACCCCGCTATGGCAGCGGCCATTAACGCCAGCGAGTCTCCCTGGGTGCTCAGCGATGGATCCGCCACCTACCTACTGGCCCTGAGCCAGCTGCTGTCTCCAACCACGACCCTCCAAATGGTTGACCCAAACCAGCTCCCCCCGCGCCCCGCTGAACCAGTTTTCCTGTTTGCGCCCTCGCCTCAGCTCAAGCGGGCCGCACGGCAGCGCTACGGCAGGCTGGACCGACAGGTAGAGCAGAACCCCCGCTTTCAGCTGCTGCGAGTGAGTGCGCCGGGCCGAGAGGCTAGCGTGAACCCGTAGTTACTCATCTCCAGCGTCCTCGTCCCCGCCGTCCTCACCATCCTCTTGGTTACTGGCTTCCTCCTCACCCTCGCTAGGGTCAGCGCCCGATTCAACAGGGGCCAGGTCTGGCTCCAAGGGCGGCGCTGGCGGTTCGGTAGCGGCCCCCTCTCCAGCGGAATCAGGGGCTGGTTCCGCTGGAGAGGGGGCCGGCTGGCTAACAACATCTGCCGAGACGTTGAGCCGGTAAGCCGTGGTGTCCGCCACGGTGGAGGTGATCACCACTTCGTAGAATCCCGTTTGGGGCAATCGCCCCGACCAGGTGAGCTGCCGCGATCGCTCTAGCAGGGAGGGCTGCTCCGCCGTGGGCACCGGGGGGTAAAGGGAGAGCCGGGTCTGGCCCCTCGTGGCCTGGAGGTTGAGCCGCAGCAGCTGCCCCTGGGTGAGCTCCATCACGTACACATGGCCGCGCCCCGGGGCTAGCAGTCCATTGGCCTCATCCCGGTAGCTGCCTCCCGGAAAGTTGAGGGTGAACAGGGTATCGCCGGACTGCATATCGGCGAGCTGATCCAAGGCCATGGCATACCAGATTTGGCCAAGGGGCTGATCGAAGATAGACTGACTGCGCTGCTGGGGAAATACGTGGAAAAACAGGGCATCGGTGAGGTCGGTGAGAGCCGCTCGGCCTACGTACAGGTTGTTGGCGGCTTTGGTCCAGCGCTCTAGGTCGGCGGCGCTATAGCTCCCCAACCCTTGCCGCGCCTGAGGACTGAGGTTTGTTTCTAGCAGGGTGAGCCAATCGTGGGCGATCTCCTGCCAGCGGCGGCGCCACGGTTCGTCCTCAGCGCTGTCGGTGAGCGATCGCCCTTGCTGGTCTGGATAGCGCGCGTAAAAGGTCTGGTCTGTGAGGGTGACAAGGAACCGAGAATCAACCCCGAGCTGGGTACGGCGGGTGGCCAAATCAGGTGGCTGGGCCTCCTCACCGGTACCAAACAGCCCCCCAGCGTCGGTCCCAGTTTGGGGCAGCAGCCGGTAGCCGATAAATAGGCTGAGGCCAATGGCGGCGATGGCCAACAGGACCAGCAGCAGGCTGCTCCAGCCCCGATCCGATTCTTGAGAGACCGATGGAGGTGGAGTCGAGATTGGCGAGCTGCGAGCAGAGCGACCTCCCCTAGAAGTGTCCCGTGGCCCGGTTGAGCCTACCCTATGGTGGCGGGGAAAGCTGTTTTGCGGACTTAGGGCAACGCGTACCTGCTTGGCGGTCTGAAAGCGATCGCGGGGATTCTCCGCCAGCATTTTTTCGAGCACCACCGTCAGCCGGGGAGACAGGTTCACCCGCTGTAGCCAGGTGCTGGAGGCGCGGCTACCAAACAGGGTCGGGGCACTCTCCCCCGTAAACAGTACCAGGGCTGTGGCGGCTAAGGCGTATAGGTCGCTGTGGGGATAGGTCTGGCCATGCTGAATCTGCTCGTAGGGGGCGAATCCTACTTTGCCCACTAGGGTGACGGCGGCGGGCCGAGAAATAGAGGTGGCCACCTGCTTAACACCGCCAAAGTCGATCAGCACCGGCAGGCCATCTGAGGCCCGCTTAATTAAGTTGTCCGGCGAGATGTCCCGGTGAATCACATCTACGCTATGGATATACTCCAGCACCGGCAGAATATCCAGCAGAAACTGCTGCACTTCTTCCTCGGTGAAGATTTTTCCCTGTTCTTGGCGCTCCTCCAGCAGGTGCTGGTAGGTCTGCCCATCCACGTAGTCCTGCACTAGAAACAGGCGCTCGCGGCGCTCAAAATTGGCCCGCAACAGCTCCCGAAAGGTGGGAATTTGCGGGTGCTGCAGTTGGTAGAGAACACCGGCTTCCCGCTCAAACAGGGTCTCCGCCTTTTGCAGGGCGCTCTCCCCGTCGACATAGGGGGCGAACTCTTTAAGGACGCACAGCTCACTGAAGCGGTGGGTGTCTTTGGCTAGGTAAGTGCGGCCAAAGCCCCCTTCCCCTAGCTGGTACTGCAGCTGATAGCGAGAGCCGATG
>JBCCAG010000951.1:0-1542 GCA_039814955.1 Cyanobacteria bacterium P01_A01_bin.135 | reverse complement strand
CTCGCTAACATTCAGCATCTGCACACTCCAATTACCGCTGCGCTGCCCCCTCAGGTGCACCCGCTGCAGATTGTGGCGGCCCTCCACCCCACCCCGGCTATGGCGGGTTTGCCCCAAAAAGCCGCCTGCGAGGCGATCGCCCGCCATGAGCCCTTTGAGCGGGGCCTCTACGCTGCCCCCCTCGGCTGGATCAGTCAGGGGGGGGATAGCGAGTTCATTGTTGGCATTCGCTCAGCGCTAGTTGGTGATGGCCATATCCGGCTCTACGCCGGGGCCGGCATTGTTCAGGGGTCGCAGCCCAAGCGAGAATGGGCCGAGGTAATGATGAAACTGCAGGCGATCGCTGCCGTCTTAGCCCTAGACGGAGAGGCGGGGCTAGAGCTAGCTTCAGACGCTTCCCAGTGACAATGGTGCCGACGAAGCCCAGAGTAGTGGGGGAGGCCACCTTCACCGCAACAGAAGCCGTTGCCGGGGCTTTCCATCGACGGGCAACGCCGGTGGTCGCACTGGCTGCGGCATTACCCAGTAGGTCATCGCTAAACGACGCGATCGCCGGTGGCCGCATCAGTGCTCAAAAATATGCTGATAATGCAGCAGATCCAGCGCCACAAGAACGGGGACGCAGTTAAAGCAGGACTGGGCTAGCTCCCAGCGCCCCTCCCGCTCCAGCATGGCAGCGAGCTCCTGCTTGAGGGTATGCAGGTAGCGGACGTCGTTGGCGGCGTAGGCCAACTGCTCGGCAGATAGGTTAGCGGCATTGCCCCAGTCAGAGCTTTGGGCCCGCTTGTCCAGCTCTACCCCAGCCATTTCGTTTACCAGCTCCTTCAGACCATGGCGAGGGCTGTAGGTGCGGGCTAGCTTGCTGGCGATCTTGGTGCAAAACAGCGGTGCCACCTGAATGCCGAGGTGGTACTTGAGGGTGGCCACATCAAAGCGGGCGAAGTGAAAGATCTTGAGCACGCTTGGCTGCTCCAGGACCTGCTGCAGTCGGGGAGCCTCGGATTGCCCCAGAGTGATTTTGACGGCGCAGGCATGGCCCGCTGGGTCACAGAGCTGCACCAGGCAGAGGCGATCGCGGTGGGGAATGAGGCCCATGGTTTCGGTGTCGACGGCCAGGGCACTGGCGGCTTGGTAGCGCTCCTGCACCTGGGGTGACAGATCCCCCTCGAAGATTTCAAAAGTGTCCTCGCTCATAGCCCTGCTGTGGTCAAAATGTTTTAAGACGGTAGTACGAATGCTGATCGCTCAGGCTGGCGCGGCCCAGACGATTTCAACCAGATGGTTTTAACCAGATGGTTTCAAAATCCGTAACGCGAACCAGATATGATCGTGACGACCTTACCATACCCTTTACGGCCCTGCATCCCCATCGATGCCCATCCCTCTTACGCTAGACCCATCCAGCACGCCCCCCAGCCCTGACCAGCTCCAGGACATCAAAGCCCAACTGGATCTCATCCTGCTGGCCCTAGAGGCGCTGACGGGTTTGGGCTCTGAAGCCATGCTGCAGGCGGCCGAGGTGCTGGGGCTCTCCCAGGTGCT
>JBCCAG010000945.1:0-1557 GCA_039814955.1 Cyanobacteria bacterium P01_A01_bin.135 | reverse complement strand
TGCCCTGATGAATCTGGGGCTGCTGCTCTACTACAGTCCTCGTCTGGCGCTCCTAGCCCTGACGGTGGCCGTCGTGGTGATGGCTTTCACCGTTGTTACCGGCGTCATCCTCATTCGCAAGCATCGCCCGATGCTGGAGCTGGCCGGCGAGTTGAACGGCTTGGTGGTACAGCTGATCAACGGGGTACCCAAGCTAAGGCTGGCCGGGGCGGAATCGCGGGCCTTCGCCCACTGGGGGGAAAAGTACCGACAGCAGCTGCGCCTGCTGCTCAGCACCCAGCAGCTTGAGGATGTGGTGGACGTTGTGAATACCATGCTGCCGGTGCTCACAACGGTGCTGCTGTTCTGGATCGCCAGCGGACTAGTAGAAGATGGGGGCCTGTCCACCGGAGAGTTCTTGGCTTTCAGCGTCGCCTACGGCACCTTCGTCAGCGGCGCCATCAGCCTTAGCAACAGCATCATCGACATTTTGGATATCATCCCTCTATGGCAGCGCTCCTCGCCGATCTTAAAGGCCGAACCGGAGGTCAACCCCTTCATGGCGGATCCCGGCAAGCTTAAAGGTAGGGTGGCGCTGGACCATGTGACCTTCCGCTACCGGGACGACGGGCCACTGATTTTAGACAATGTGTCTGTAGAAGCGGCACCGGGGGAGTTTATTGCCCTGGTGGGGCCGTCGGGCTCCGGCAAATCCACGGCGTTTCGCCTGATGCTGGGGTTCGAGGAACCCCTGTCTGGCACGGTGCACTACGACGGGCAGGACCTATGCGGTCTCAACGTGACGGCGGTGCGGCGGCAGCTAGGGGTGGTGCTGCAAAATGGCCGCATCAGCGCCGGGACGATTTTTGAGAACATCGCCACCGGAGCCCTAATCACCATGGATGACGCTTGGCGGGCGGCGGAGAGGAGCGGCCTATCGGAAGACGTCAAGGAGATGCCCATGGGGCTGCACACGGTGGTTAGCGAGGGCGGTGGCAACCTCTCCGGCGGGCAGCGGCAGCGGCTGATGATTGCCCGCGCCCTGGCCCTAGAGCCCCACATTCTGCTAATGGACGAGGCCACTAGCGCTTTGGACAACCGAACCCAAGCCATTGTGAGCCAAAGCTTGGACGAGCTGCAGGTGACGCGGATCGTCATCGCCCACCGGCTCAGCACCATCCGCAACGCCGATCGCATTTATGTGCTCGAAGCCGGGCGGGTCGTGCAGCAGGGAAGCTTTGATGAGCTGGCAGCGCAGGACGGGCTGTTTGCCCAGCTGATCAAGCGGCAGATGGCCTGATGCAGCATCTATCAGCTCCCCCGTACATTCGATAAGACCCCGCGCGCTTGTAGGGCGGGCAGTGCCTGCCCTACGAACCAACTACCGGCGATCGCCCCGCTCCCTTAACCCCAGAATATTGCGCAGTTCAGCCTCGGTGACGTCAAACTGCTGCGCCGCACCGGCGATATCTAGCTGGGGGCGCTCCCGGCGGCCCTCTCCAGCACCAAACGCCGTTCGGAGCTCAGCCTCGGTAACCCCCAGCTCTGCCGCCGCCGCTGCCAAATCCGGGCGAGTGC
>JBCCAG010000835.1:0-2046 GCA_039814955.1 Cyanobacteria bacterium P01_A01_bin.135 | reverse complement strand
GTGCCCTGCACCGCGATCGCAAACAGAGTAAACGTGGTCGAGGGCAAGTTCATCCAGCTAACGACAAAATACTGCATCACCGTCGCCGTCAGCTGCGCCGCCAGCCAAGAGCACAGGTAGATCACCATCACCATCACAAAGGGCCGGTTAGAGAACACCAGCCGCATCTGCTGCAGTACAGACAGCGCTGGGGCCGCTGGGGCTTGCTTACGCCGCTGCTCCGAGGCCATTACCCTTGGATAGGTGCCCCACACTACCACCAGCGCAGGCACTACACACAGCAAGCCGCCCACAATTCCCAGTACTCGGTAGCGATCCGTCACCCCCTCCACCAGCTCAAAAATCACCGTCCCCAGGGCGATCGCCAAGATGCTACTGCCGATAGAGAAGGCAAACCGAAAGCTATTGAGCCGGGTGCGCTCGTTGTAGTCCCGCGTCAGGTCCGGCGTCAGGGAGACGTAGGGCAAATACACCGCCGTCAGCGCCGTTTTGTAGAGGATGCCCACCGTGGTGTAATAGGCAAACATCACCCAAGGATTGCCGGAAGGCACCAGCCACAGCAGCGCAAAGGACAGGCCAAACGGCAGCGCCCCCAGCAAAATCCAGGGGTAGCGCCGCCCCCATCGGGACTGGGTGCGATCGCTCAGGAGGCCAATCACCGGGTCGCTAATGGCATCGCTCACCTGCCCCAGCAGCAGCACGCTGCCCGCCAGTGCTGGCGACAGCCCCGCCACATCCGTCAGGAAAAACAAAAAGAAAAACACCAGCATACTGCCGGTGGCGGAGCTGCCGATGCCCCCTGCCCCGTAGGCAAGCTTGGTCCAAGTGCTGAGCGGTGCCGCTGACGATTTGGGCGATTTAGGGAAATCCATTATCTCAGTCTAAACCGGCGATGCCGCTTCACGGGCTCGGCGCTGGGCCAGCTCCACCCCAAGCTGCAGCGCCGCCACCATGCTCGTAGGGTCCGCCACGCCCAGCCCAGCAATATCAAAAGCGGTACCGTGGTCCGGTGAGGTGCGCACAAACGGCAAGCCGATGGTGGTATTCACCGCCCGGTCAAAGGCCATCAGCTTCACCGGGATCAGTCCCTGGTCGTGGTACAGGGCAATGTAGGCATCCTGGGGAGTCGGGCTGCCGATACCATACCAAGCCTGCCCCGGAGCCACCCACATCGTATCGGGCGGCACGGGCCCTTTGAGCTCCACGTCGGGGACGCTGTTATTCACCATCTCAATCCAGGGCGTCAGCCAATCCCGCTCCTCTAGCCCCAGCTGCCCCGCCTCGCCGCTGTGGGGGTTGAGCCCCGACACGGCAATCCGCGGCTGGGCAATGCCAAAGTCCTGCTGTAGGCTACGAATCAGCAGGTTCAGCTTCCACAGCAGCAGCTCTGGCGTTAGGGCAGCCGGTACCTGTCGCAGGGGAATGTGAGTGGTTGCCAGAAGACTGCGCAGCGTCCAGCCGGTGTGGGGCGATCGCGCCACAAACATCATCCCCATGCGATCGGTATCGGCCCGCTCCGCCAGCAGCTCTGTTTGCCCTGGGTAGTGGTGCCCCGCCGCCGCCCAAGCCGACTTGGCGATAGGGGCCGTCACTACCCCCGCAAACTGCCCCGCCACCGTCTCATCCAGCGCCGCCTGCAAAAACTGAAAGCTCGCCTCCCCGCTCGCCCGATTTCCCTGCCCCGACGTGATCCCCTCACGGCAGCCTGAGGGCAATTCAACGTCCAATAGCGGCACCACATCTAGCTCCGGCAAATCGGCGCCTGCCGCTTGCAGTGCGGCGTAGCTCTGGTCGAATAGATGGCGATCGCCTACCAGGGTAAGGTACGGGTGCAGCGGCTGAATCTCTGGGTTGGCCAGGGCCTTAAGCACAACCTCAGGTCCAATCCCAGCCGGGTCGCCAAGGGGAACAGCGAGGCGGAAAGATGACGCCATATAAGAAGTAAGCTCAGTATGTCCCGAACTGCTCTAGAATACGGTATGCATACGGTCAGTAAAATAGTTTATCCAAATTTAAGTTTATGAGCGGCGAAATTTTTAACGCAGC
>JBCCAG010000740.1:0-2420 GCA_039814955.1 Cyanobacteria bacterium P01_A01_bin.135 | reverse complement strand
TTGCTCTTCAGCGTTTTGATTTCTTCGGCAAGCTTTTGGCGGCTGTTCTGCAAATCTCCCTGTAGAGAGGTCACCTTCTGCTCCATGGCTTCGTCTAGCTCATCGATATCGATGGACAGGCGACGGCTCATCTGGTTCATCTGCTGGACGATATCGGTGCGCTCCCGCGCTTCCTGCATCCCTTGGGTCTTCACCAGGCGCTCCAGGCTATCCACCGCCATCCTCAGATCCGAAGAGAAGCTGTCCTGAAGGCCCAAAATTCGGTTGTGCAGCTCGTTCTGCAGCGCCGATAGCGCATCCTCCATCTTGTTGAGGCGAGTCTCGTAGTCCTGCATCTGGTCGCCAAACAAGATTTGGCGTACCTGATCGATGTTGCCGAACTGTTCGCGTAGATCTGCCCTTGTCATAGTGCCTCTTGATGTATGCCTGACGACATGTATGCCTGACGACCGATAAACAATTCGCATGGCCCGCTAAAAAAACCCTAGTCGCAACGGGAATGGCAGTTTGTATATCTTGATACGGTTTTATTCGTCTGTAATTTGAGGCCTTACTTTAGGAGGTTGACCCGGTACGGCTACTTTTATCTAACGCTTCCCCAGGCCTACGGATTTCCGTTACTACGGTTGTCCCGCGCTTCCCGGCGGCGATCGCTGGGCCGCCCTCGCTTGTTGGGCCCCATGCGTAGATCCACCTGGAACAGATTACCCGAGGGATTCACCTTAAAGCCAGGGGCCACATAGTCCTGGGGTAATTGGTCGGCTGGCAGGGTGCTGGGGTTGCCGTCCCGTAGGGCAGAGTAGACCGGCGAGAGAATCTCCACCCCCGCCCGGTTGCACTGCTCATGAACATTGCGCAGCAGCTCCGCCTGAATTTCGTCAATGCGGCGAGGATAGCGGGTATGAATCCTGAGGCGGTAGGTGACGGCGTAGTCCCCTAGGGCAAAGTGCACCACTGTGGGGGCAGGCTCTTCTAAAACGTAGTTGGTCTCTAGGGCAGCAGCGGCTAGGGTTTCGTAGGCCTGCTGCCACGGCACGTCGTAGCCCAACCCGACATCGCAGGAGAGCCTCACTGGCGTACGGGTCTCGCGAATAGAGGCGCTGTAGTTGATGATGTTGCCCGAGAGCAGCAGGCCATTGGGAATGGTGACCAGGGAGTTGTCGTTGGTGCGGATGCGAGTCACCAAGAACAGCTTGTCTTCCACTTCGCCGTCGATGTCGTTGACCTGAATGGTGTCCCCTACCTGAAAAGCGCGGGTATAAATCAAAATTACCCCAGCAACGGCATTGGCCACCGCGGAACTAGACCCCAGGGAGACCAGCACCCCAATGAAAATACCAATTCCCTGAAACGCCTCTGACCCAAACCCTGGCAAGTAGGGAAATATCACAATTGCCGCCAGGGCGATCGCCAACAGCTCCAAGAGGCGGTAGGTGGGACTAGCCCACTCCGGGTAAAAGCCCGGAACCGTTAGGCCGCCGCGCTCCAGCTCGTTGAATAAGGGCTTAATTAGCCGCAGGAGGTAGTAGGTGACCACCGCCACCAGCAGGATGGTGAATAGGTTAGGAATGTAGTCGACAAAGGCGGCCCCGGCGCTAGCCAGCACCGATAGGGCGTAGCTGTAGAGGAAAAACGCCCCCTGGCGGGTCCAGGGGAAGAAGCTGAGGATGAGGGCAAGGTAGGCGAGGATGAACGCCGCCGTTACCAGGAACCGAACGACCTTGGAGAGCTGCTGCAGGATGAAGGTAATGCGCCCAGAGGTGAGCAGCTGAAAGTCGCGGATGCGCACGTCCGGGATACGGCTCGCCCCCCAAGTTTCTAGAAACTGGTGGAAGCGGGAGAAGAAGAAGCCGAAGGCAACCAGCAGCAAAATGAAGCCCAGGGTAGTAATGACGCTGTACAGGCCCGCCCGCAGCAGATACCCTGTGGTACGCGATCGCCGAAACTGGGTAATAGCGGCCTTAATGTCGGTGAGATAGGCCTCAGCCAATATTTCTGGGGTGGTGTTGATGGCGGTAGCATCGGCCAGGGTGACGGTGAGCAGGCTAGCGTCTTCAAGCTGGCTAGAGACGATTGACAAAGAGCCCTCCCCCGGACGGCCCTCTACAATCTCTAGGGATTCAACTGAGATGTCGCCGCTGCGAGAGACTTGGAGAATGCGCTGTCGAATCTGCGCCGCCCGCTCCTGGGCTGAAAATTGCCCTAGGCTTTCACGGATACTCAGCAGCGCTTTGCCGTCAATGACAACGGCTGCTGGAGCGTTGACAGGTCCGGCAGCGGGCGCTGGAATGTTGGCCTCTTGCGCCACAACCTGGTGCGGGGCAAGCACTAGGGCGAGACTAAGGAGGAACGCGAGCAGCGATCGCAGGAGGGTTTTCATCACTTTACCGTCACTCGATAGACGCTAGGGGTTACTCGTC
>JBCCAG010000232.1:0-5853 GCA_039814955.1 Cyanobacteria bacterium P01_A01_bin.135 | reverse complement strand
TGCTCTAGCGCCTGGCGCTCTAGCTGACGGACGCGTTCGCGGCTGATGCTCATCCGCTGACCCACCTTGGCTAACGACAGCTCGCAGCCGTCGCTGAGGCCGAAACGCAGGGACAGTACCTCTCGCTGCTGAGGCGTTAGCTCAGCCATGAGGTTGTTGAGATCTTGCCGCAGCAGCTGCTGCGTCGCGTAATCTTCAGGGGAGGCGTCCTCATCCTCTAGCAGGTCCTGGAGTTCAGTGTCCTGGTTATCCCCTACGCGCATGTCCAAAGACACCGGCTGGCGGGACATTAGGAGGTACTCGCGAATCTGAGCTGGCTCTAGGTCCAACGCTTCGGCAATTTCAACCGGGGTTGGCACGCGGCCTAGCTTTTGGGTGAGCTCGCGCTGCACCTTCTTGATTTTATTGAGCTTCTCGGTAATGTGGATGGGAAGCCGAATCGTGCGGGCCTGCTGGGCGATCGCCCGGGTAATAGCCTGGCGAATCCACCAGTAGGCATAGGTGGAAAACTTGTAGCCCCGCGTGGGGTCAAACTTTTCCACCCCGCGCTCAAGGCCCAGGGTACCTTCTTGAATCAAGTCCAAGAACTCCAGGTTTCGCTTCTGGTACTTCTTGGCGATCGCAACGACGAGGCGCAAATTCGCCTCAATCATCTGCTTCTTGGCGTGCTGACCATCGCGCAGCGCCTTAGAGAACGCTTCGCTATCCATTTCGGACGCAGCCTGCCACTCCTCAGTGGATGGCTCCCGTTCAAGGGAGTCGCTCAGCTCTTCTTTAAGTTCTAGCAGGCGCATCAAGGTTTGGACACGCTTACCAAAGATAATCTCTTGCTCGTGGGTCAGTAGAGGAACGCGACCGATCTCATGCAGATAGGTACGAACCATATCTGCGGTAAACATTGGCGTTTCCTTGCGCTTTGAGCGGGAAGACGTTTTAGTGGGCATGTAGGGAACTACCTCATCGAGCAGTGGACGTAAATCGTGGGCAATCGAGTGGGCTAGGGCAACTAACAAATTAAACCAGGTAAAACTTGCCCAGGACTGAAGACGACATTAAAAAACAATTAGGTTTGTGCAACTCGTTAGTCGTAAGCCATGGTGCTAAATGGGTCTAAGCGGGTGAGCCCAAATCCCGTGAGCTAAGTGACAGGTGAAGCGAAAGTTGCTCTGTCGTACTTCTTAGCGTACCGAAGCCTGCTAAAGCCTATTCTCACAGCAGGGTTGGGAAAGCGCCAGCAGGCTTGTGCCAGAACGTAGCCCTGAATCATCGTGAGGAGAACAGGAGGAGCGACCTGGAGCGGACATAATTCAGACCCTGGGCACCGTTCACTGCCTAGCATCTAGTCGGCCATCAAGCAAACCTCACAGCACAAGAGCTGTACGCAAGGCCCCAAGTGTCTGCCTTCAGTATAAACTATGTCGAAGTCGTTATGAGTTCATATTGATTACATATCATTACAATCCTATGAGGATAATGCGCTGGTGAGCTCGTCCGAATGGGTGAATTTATCACTGAACTAGGGCGATGTAAATAGGGCTCTGAAACCTTAAGAAACTATTAGATGAAAGACATTACAAACTTGTAACAGTTTTCATGCTCACTAGTTTCTAAGGCTCAAGAAAGCCCGGCAGCAGATGCGGCTTAGCCCTATTGTGACTGAAATTATTTCCCTGCGTAACTGTCCCATATACCTGGATAACCGAACTTGAGGAGCGTCACCTCCCATAGCGGCCTCTAGAGGCCTAGATCCCGTCGTGCTGCTTCCGCTGCGGCCAAGAGGTCCGCAGTAGCCTGCTCCTCGAGGATTGGTCCGGCGATCGCCTCATAAAACGACTGGTCGTAGGGGCGGGTGCGCACCACCACAGGCATGGGTACCGCATGACCTAGAATTAGCGCCTGCTGCTTAGAGTCCAGCTTGGCCAGCACCGACCGGAGGCTCTGCCCCCCAGAAACGCCGGTAAAAATCGCGTCGATATCCTTATCGTCGTTGAGCAGGGCGGTGATGCGGGTGCCAATTTGGGACATCACCTCGTTGTCGATTCCCGAGGGGCGCTGGTCCACCACCAGCAGGGTGACGAAGTACTTGCGCATCTCTCGGGCAATGGTGCCAAAAATCGTCTGCCGCACGGTGCCGGGATCAAGGAAGCGGTGGGCCTCTTCAATGGTGATTACTAAGGGGTTGGGGCGATCGCAGGGGTTCTTGGTTTGCAAAAACTGCTCCGCCTTGCGCACATAGCTGCCGTGGATGCGGCGGGTGATGATGTTGGTGGCCAGCATGTAGGAGAGCAGGTTGGACTGGGAGCCAAACTCCACCACCACGTGCTTACCGGCTTCCAGGGAGGTCAAAATCTGCCCCACGCCGTCTTTCGGGGCGCTGTTGCGGATGTACTTGAGGTCGTCCAAGCGGGTGAGCTTGCGCTGCAGGGCCATGATAGAGGACTTGTTGCCCATCTTGGTCTCGCAAAATTCCTGGATTTCCTCATTGCTCATCCCCAACAGCCGGGTAATCCAGTTGCGGCCAAACTCGTTGCGCAGAATAATAGCGTTTTCCAAACTGGCTTCTGAGAGGTTTAATTCCCCCCGCACCAGCATCAGGTCTTCCACCTCAATCTGGTTGTAGCTGATGTACAGCTCCTGGGCATCGCGCACCCCGCGCCGCTTGGTAGAATCGCTATCCAGGGTGTAAATTTGCACCTGGTCCGGAAACAGCTGCCGCAGGCCTTTCACTGTACTGAACTGCCGCCCCTCCTGCACCGCCTCCCAGCCATACTCCGAGTGCATATCAAAAATCAGGTTAACGGCGGCCCCCTTGCGAATGATCCCCGACAGCAGCAGCCGCGTCAAGAAGGATTTTCCGGTACCCGACTTGCCAAAAATGCCGTTGCTGCGCTCCACCAGCCGGTCTAGGTCCAGGCAGACCGGTACATCCATATCAATGGGTTGACCGATGGCGAAGTTGCGCCGCGTCGGATCGTCCTCCCAGCCAAACACGGCCCGAAAATCTTGCTCCGTGGCGTCAAACACCTGGCTGAAGTGGCTGGGCACCGTTTTCACCGGCAGCAGCTCGATGGGAGCACTGGTCTGGGCTTGGTAGGACGCGGTCCCGGTGCCGTTGGCCTCACGCTTCTTCCTACCATCCGGCGTCAGCATCAGCATGGGGGCTAGCTCCACAGTGCCATAGGTACTGCTACCCGCTAGCACCTCCTGCATAAAGGCATCGGCTGGGTCGGGCGGGCTAGCGGCGATGCGGGCGCTGGTGGTACCCAGAGCCACGTCGGTCAGCAGGCAGAAAAACTGCGATCGCTTACCGCGAACCACCACAAATTTGCCCACGCGCACATCTTCAATGGAGACATCGGCGTGGAGACGAACGTCTAAACCTTGGCTGAGAGACCCTTGCACAACAGCACCAAGGGGGCGATCTAATGTCATAGCTGGGGAAGCTTATCTACGTAGGAACGAGTTCAATGAGCTGATTCAATCGGTAGTGACGAGTCGCCCATGTTCTAACAATACCAATGTACTTTGTCCTGCTAAAGGCGTCGTCACGATGGTTCGCGCGCCGTGGCCCGTCACTTAGCTCCACAACGCTCCGCGGCATTAGAGTCGTCCAAAGCAGAGTGACCCGAGCTAAAAAGACAAACTGTCCACCTACAGTAGGTAATTAGCACTATGTCGGCTATTCTGTTGGCGTCAACTAGTCGCTATAATAGTTGTTGAGAGTAATTCTCAACTAAGTACTTTACCCGCCAGAGCGCTGCCATGGACAAGGCCAATCCAATTCGGGTTCTAATTGTTGAAGATGATCCGATGATGCTGCTCGGCCTAGAGCAGTCCCTGGCAAGTCAACCAAATATTGACGTCATTGGTCACGCGACGGACGGGCGCGATGCGGTTGACGCCGCCCAGCGACTCACCCCCGAGGTAATCGTCATGGACATTGGCCTGCCCCTAATCAATGGCATCGAAGCCACAGAGCAGATCAAGGCAGTCTTGCCCAGCACTCGCGTTGTTATGCTGACCTCCCACACCCTAGAAACGGAGGTGATTGGGGCACTTGCCAGCGGGGCGGACGCCTACTGCGTCAAAGGAACGTCGGTAACAGGGCTACTGCGGGCGATCGCCGCCGTTAGAGAAGGCGCAAGCTACTTCGACCCGCAGGTGGCCCGCACCGTGATGAAGCACCTAAAGACCCCTGTGGACGGCGACAAAGTGGCCGCTATGAACCAGCTCTCGGAGAGGGAGATGGACGTATTGAAGCTGATGGTAGAGGGACTCAGTAACCCAGAGATCGCTACTGAGCTTTACCTAAGCCCCAACACCATCAAGACTCACGTGCGGGGGATTATGAATAAGCTAGCGGTGGACGATCGGGTACAGGCTGCCGTGACGGCGCTGCGCTCGGGCGTATTAGAGTAGCGCTCAGCCCATCAGAATCACGTTATCGATCACGTGAATGACGCCGTTATTGGCCTCCACGTCGGGCATCACGACGGTGGCGTTTTTCACCTCGAAGGCATCTGATAAATCCAGCGAAATAGCTGAGCCTTCCACTGAGGTCAACTCGCCCTTACCTTCTAGGTCGGCGCGCATCAGCTTACCGGGGACGACGTGGTAGGTGAGGATGCGGCCGAGCTGAGGCGGGTTTTGCACTAGGGTTTGTATTGTGCCGGGGGGTAGCTTGGCAAAGGCGTCATCAGTGGGGGCAAAGACGGTAAAGGGGCCGTCGCTTTTAAGCACATCCACGAGCCCGGCAGCCTGAACGGCGGCAACGAGGGTGGAGAAGCCGTCGGTGGAGACGGCGATATCGACAATATCTGGCATAGGTTTATGGCATTAAATATTGAATTTTTGTAGGGCAGAGGGCCCTTTGTCCTTCAGGCAGGGCGACTGGCCGGTCGCCCGTACGGGGCAGCCCGGCAAGCCCGATACTTCTAACGATAATCCTGCTGCTGAACGTCCTGCAGCCGCGCCTCCGGGCGCAAAAAGCGGTCCATCTGCGCCTCAAAGAACTGGCGATTAGCCATTAGGTGCTTGGGATTAGGGTCATCCAGCGGGTAGAGCAGCGCCGCCCTTAGGGCCTGAATCACCGCCGAGGTAACGTTGTACATGGAGCGCTGGAAGGTAGCGCCAATCTGTACCAGCATGTCGTCTTTGCCCCGGGCGTGCTCCTCGTAGTAGTTACGCAGATAAGGGGGCAGGAAGTGAAACATGTCCTGCATTAGCAGCGTGGGCGGAATGCCGGCGGTGCCGATGGGGAAGACATCGGCGTAGAGAATGCCGTAATGGAAGTTGGGCTGGTCTTCGGGTACCTGGCCCGCCTGGGCGTTGTAGGACTTGGTGCCGCGAAACGGTGCGGTGCGATAAAAGACGGATTCCACATAGGGGAGCGCCGCCTCGTACAACCAAGTGAAGCCCTTGGACTTGGGAATGATTTCGTAACATTCGCCGTCGATATAGGCGTGGTGATAGATAGGTCGCCCGGCGATCGCAAAGATACCGTTGACCAAAAAGTCCATGGCGTCCGGCACACCCTTAAAGCCACCCTCGTCGTAGATGTCCGACATCTCAAAGAATACCGGGGCCATCACCTCCCAAAACAGACCCAGATTAGAGTAGTAGGACAGCTCCCGTACCTTCTCGATGAACATCTCCGGAAACAGCTTGTAGAGCCCCAGCATCACCGGGTTGCGCTTGAAGTAGGCCCGGATGGCGCGATCGCAGTTTTCTTTGTACTCTTCAGTATCTAGGTAAGCATCGAACTTATTCACCGGCGCGTACATATGGCGATGCCACAGCATGGCCCGCATGCAGGCCTCGGCAAACTCCATGTTGACGCGGTCATGCCACAGG
>JBCCAG010000513.1:0-3634 GCA_039814955.1 Cyanobacteria bacterium P01_A01_bin.135 | reverse complement strand
TGTCCCCAGCGGCTAGCCCCGGCCTGCTTCGCCCCCCAGTAAGCGGCCAGGAACTCCACCGCCGCACTGAGCACCAGCAGCGCAAACACGACAATGATGGGCCAGCCCAACCCCGTAAAGTTAGTGGCCACCGACCAAATCAAGATAGACAGCAGAATGAGGCTGGCACCGGGCATGCCTGGAATTAGCTCTCCCAGGGCCCCTAAGACCATCACCGCCACTAGAATCCAGTAAAGGGCAATCAGATCCATCTATCACGACCTCCTTTGTTAATCTCGCTACAGCCGCGGGTCTACGGTGCGCTGAAAATCTGCCTCCCCCTCCTCCAAGGGATCCGGAACCCCGCCGGGATAGCGCTCAGTGATTATGTCTTCAATCTTGTCAATACGGCTGTCGGGATGCGGGTGGGTGCTAAAGAACTCTGGCGGCGCCGCCCCGCCGCTGGCTTCCTTCAATACCCGCATCAGCTCAACTAGCCCTTGAGGGTTGTACCCCGCCTCCGTCATAAAATCGATGCCAAGGCGATCGCTCTCTAGCTCGTCTTGACGACCGTAGCGCAGATTCACCATCTGCTCCACGGCCTGGGCCAAAATAGCGGCCTGGCGGCTGTCCTGCGGGCTGTCGCTAGTGCCCAGAACAATCGCATTGACCAAAAAAGCGCCGAGCTGCCGCTTCGCTAGTTGCTCAGCCCCATGGCGGGCGACGACATGCCCCACCTCGTGCCCCAACACGCCGGCAAGCTGAGCCTCATTGTTTAGCCGGTCTAAAAGTGCCGCAGTGATAAAAATTTGCCCCCCTGGCAGGGCAAAGGCGTTGACCGTTTCGGGGTCCCGCAGCAGGTGAAACTCAAAGGGGTAGGGGGATTGAGACGCCGCCGACTCCTGGACAACCTCCGCCCCCACTTCATCGATGTAACTTTGCAGGACATCATCAGGGTAAAGGCCGCCCGCCTGACCAATCAGCTCGTCGCGGGCTTGACGACCCAGGGCAATTTCCTCCTCGGGGGTGAGCTTCACGCGCTGGGTCTCCCCAGTGACGGGGTTCTCGCTAGAGCTACTGAAGTAGCTAAAAAGCCCAAGTAGCGCAAACGCTGCCCCAATAATTAGCCGAAATAGTAAACGCGACACTGCCCTAGCTCTATGACTGCTTTCAACAACACAAAATTTGATTGGATGCTATCACAGTGGCAGGGCTGAAGCGAGGGCCCTTAGGCAGGTGTTGTAGCAGATGCACACCAGCCGAGGGACTGTGGGCAGGGCCGCAGGCCGGGACGACACTTGGCGGAGTCTCGACGTAGTCGTAGAGACCGAGCCCTTTCGGATTTTCTTTGATCAGGGACGGCTGTTTGATGTGGCGGTTATGCTGACGGTAGTATCCCCGCCGGCACTAGAGGAATGGCTCAAATTTTCATCAGCTACCGCAGCCAACCGCCCGATAGCGACTTAGCGGAAGCGTTTTACCGGGCCTTGCAGGCGGCCGGGCATGAGGTATTTATGGCGGCGGAGAGCATCCGTTTGGGGGACAACTGGTCGGCCCGCATTGACCAGGCCCTGGAGCGCTGCGACTACTTTGTGCTGTTGCTCTCCCCCCAATCGGCCCGCAGCGAGATGGTCACCGAAGAAGTGCGCCGCGCCCGAGAGCTGCGGGATACCCGTGGGTTGGAGAAGCCGAAGCTGTTGCCCATTCGGGTGAACTTCCCGTTTGAGTCGCCGATGAATTACGACCTGCGGGGCTACCTGAACCCAATTCAGCAGGGGCAGTGGCGATCGCCCCAGGACACCCCCCAGGTGCTGCAGGACATTCTAGAAATTGTGGAAGGCCGCGCCGAGTCACCTAAACCTGACTCCCAGCCTAACCCCGCCCCACTCATTGACCAGCCCGGCGCACCGCCAGTCCCCGTCGCCCCACCAGAGCTACCAGGGGGACAGGTGGATTTGGCCTCACAGTACTACGTAGAGCGCCCGCCGCTGGAAGCCAATTGCTACGAAACGGTGCTAGAGCCCGGAGCCCTGATTCGCATCAAAGCCCCGCGCCAGATGGGTAAAACCTCGCTGATGTCGCGGATTTTGCGCCACGGGTCACAGGAGGGCCAGTGCCTGACGGTACCCTTGAGCTTTCAGCTGGCGGATGCCGCTATCTTCTCGGATTTAAATAAGTTCCTGCGCTGGTTTTGTGCCAGCATCGCCCGGCGGCTAAAGCTGCCCAACAAGCTTAACGACTACTGGGATGCGGAGATTTTTGGGGCTAAGGACAACTGCACCGCCTACTTTGAGGAGTACCTGCTGCCCAGCCTCTCTGCGCCGCTGGTGCTGGGTCTAGACGAGGTGGACATGGTGTTTGAGCACCCCAACATTGCGGCAGACTTTATGGGGCTGCTGCGGGCCTGGCACGAGTCGGCCAAGGTAGATGACCTGTGGAAGCAGCTGCGGCTGCTGGTGGTGCATTCGACAGAGGTGTACATTCCGATGAACATTAACCAGTCGCCCTTCAACGTAGGGCTGCCGATTGAGCTGCTGGAGTTTGGCGCGGCGCAGGTGCAGAATTTAGCCCAGCGGCATGGGTTGAACTGGGGTCGAGAAGAGACCGAGGCGCTGATGGCGATGGTGGGTGGGCACCCCTATTTGGTGCGCGTGGCGCTGTATGCGATCGCCCGGGGGGAGACTACCCTAGATAAACTGCTGGAGATTGCGCCGACGGAGGAGGGACCCTACGGCGACCACCTGCGGCGACACCTGTGGAATTTGCAGCAGCGATCGGAGATGACGGCGGCGGTACGCCGGGTGATGGGATCGCCGGGGCCGGTGCGGTTGGAGTCGGTGCAGGCGTTTCAGCTGCACAGCATGGGGGTGGTGCATTTGCGGGGGAATGCGGTGGTGCCCCGATGCGATTTGTATCGGCGGTATTTTGGCGATCGGTTGGGGGGGTAGGCGTTGGGGCGGGTTTGGTTGGCGCGTTTTTTGGGGGACCGAAACGGTTTTGCTAAACCCGCCCGTACGGCGATTGGGGGGGCGTAGGGCGATCGCGCTAGCGAAGTGTGGAGGGGTTGAGGCGGGTTTGGCGGTTGCGTTTTGGCCCTGATCAAGGCGTTTTTGCTAAACCCGCCCGTGCGGCGATATCCGCGCCCGCAAGAGAGCGGTGCAGATATGATTTAGATAGGTCTGCGATAGAGGATGGAGCGATGGTTCAGGCAATGCCCGCTAGCCAAATAACGCTGCCCGAGCTGCAGGAGCGCTTTGGTCTAGTGCGCAGTGATGATGAGCAGTTTTTCTGTGAGTGGCAGCGTGACCTGCCTGAGTTAACGCCGACAGAGGAACAGGCAGTAGCTGAGGTGAAGGCAGAGTACCGTCACCTATCCCAGTACTCGATGCTGGAGCCGATGGTGAAGATGGTGGTGCTATCGCCACTGCTAAAGCTGGCTACCTTTTTCCAGCCGCCCTTCTATCTGGCGGCTGAAAAGGAGGTGGCAGTTACCTCTGAGGACGAGGGGATAGTGATTCGGGGGCGAATCGATTTGCTGGCGTTCTCGCCGCCGTTTTGGGTGACGGTAATTGAGTCGAAGCAGGTCGCTTATTCAGTGGAGACGGCGATTCCGCAAGCGCTAGCCTATATGCTAGGCAGTCCCAACGGCGATCGC
>JBCCAG010000900.1:0-1770 GCA_039814955.1 Cyanobacteria bacterium P01_A01_bin.135 | reverse complement strand
ATCGGCTATGGCAAATTCGCAAAGACGTGCGCTCGTCGTCCGCCAGGATTTCTCTCCGTTCGGCAACAAGCTCGTTCAAGCCGGGTATGTCGACTCAGAGCAGATGCAAAAAGCGCTGGTGGAAAGCCGCAAGTCGGGGCGCCCGCTAACGGACATCATCGAAGCGCTGACGGGTCAAAATCTCCCCCCCGAGCTGCTGCGCCAGTATAAAAAGCAGCAGCTTTTCGAGCTGAAGATTCTGTTTGGGGTGGAGTCCCTTGACCCAGAGCTCAACGAGATTCCCACCACCCAGGTCAGCCAGCTGATTGACGGCCTGATTCCGGAAGATATCTGCCGCCGCTACCAGCTAATCCCCCTAGCCCGCAACCAAACCGAGCCCCCCTCGGTGCTGGTGGCCATGGTAGATCCCGACAACCTAGCCGCTCAGGACGACCTTAACCGCATCCTGCGGCCCCAAGGTCTAGCGCTGCAGCGGATGGTGATCACCCCGGACGATTACCAGCGGCTAATTTCGCAGTACCTAGACGAAAAGCAGGAGCGCACCAAGCAAATTGAGCAGGCGTCGCGGGTCGATGTCAGCACCGACATCCAGGGCTTAGACTACCTCGACCTAGAGGAGGCCCCAGATGAGGAGGCCAACCTCGACAGCGCCCTGCAGGACGCCGAGGCGAAGCCGATTATCTCTTTGGTCAACAAGATGCTGATCAAGGCCCTGCAGAGTGATGTGTCTGACATTCACGTCGAGCCCCAGGACGATGCCCTGAGAGTCCGCTACCGCAAGGACGGCGTGCTGCGGGAGGCCTTTGAGCCCTTGCCTAAAAAGATCGTCCCCTCGGTAACGGCCCGTATCAAAATCATGGCGGACCTGGACATCGCTGAGCGCCGCATCCCCCAGGACGGGCGCATCCGCCGCCGGTTTGATAACCGCACCATCGACTTTCGCGTCAGCACTATTCCCACCCGCTACGGGGAAAAGGTCTGTTTGCGAATCCTAGACAAGTCAGATGAGTTTGGTCTAGATGCCCTGGTCTCTGACGACGCCACGCTCCAAACCCTCAAAGATATGATCAGCCGCCCGTTCGGGCTGATTTTGGTGACTGGTCCTACTGGCTCAGGAAAAACCACCACGCTCTATTCTGCCCTAGCCGAGCGCAATACCCCGGAAATCAACATCAACACCGTTGAGGACCCGATTGAATATTCCCTGCCCGGCATTACCCAGGTGCAGGTGATTCGCGAAAAGGGCATCGACTTTGCCTCCATCCTGCGCTCGTTTCTGCGGCAGGACCCCGACGTGATTCTGGTGGGTGAGACCCGCGACCAGGAGACCGCTAAAACCGCTATTGAGGCGGCTCTGACCGGTCATCTGGTGATGACTACCCTGCACACCAATGACGCCGCCAGCGCGATCGCCCGGTTGGTGGAGATGGGGGTAGAGCCGTTCATGCTCTCGGGCTCCCTGCTGGGGGTTTTGGCCCAGCGGCTGGTGCGGCGGGTGTGCGATAAGTGCCGCCAGGCCTACACGCCATCTGCCGAGGAGCTGGCCCGCTTTGGCCTCAACCATAACGAGGGCTTCAACCGTACCTTCTACCGGGCCAATGTGCTCAGCGTTGAGCAAATTCAGGCGGCGCAAGAGCAGGGCAGCCTGTGCTCGAAGTGCGGCGGGTCAGGCTACAAAGGACGCTGCGGCGTCTATGAAGTCATGCGGATGACCGATACCCTCGAAAACTTGATCTCTGATGGGGCTCCCACCGAGCGCATTAAAGAGGT
>JBCCAG010000631.1:0-2949 GCA_039814955.1 Cyanobacteria bacterium P01_A01_bin.135 | reverse complement strand
TCTACGCCGATGCAAAGTACGGGTTCACTCACCAGCGGCAGGCAACCAACTTCTTTGAGATTTCAGAGGAATATCAGCATTCGCGGCGCGCTGGTGGCGGCGTTTTTAGTCCCAATTACCCTTGCCGTTGGGGCTGTGGGGTGGCTAACCATTCGCAGCGGACAGCAGGCCGTGCTAGAGCTTACCGATGTGCTCCATGAAAAGGCGATCGCCCGGGTTGAGCAAGAGCTGGGTAACTATTTAGAGGCTCCCCACCTGATCAATCAGATTAATGCGGGTGACCTGGCAATTGGAGAGCTCGATTTAGACGACTCCGCTAGCTTAGAAAAGCGGTTTTGGAGGCAAATACAGCTTTTTCCATCGGTAAGCTACATCTACGCCGGCACCGCAGCAGGCCTATTCAGCGGCGCAGAGCCCTCAGAAGCGGGCCTGCCCAAAGTGGCCTACTGGGTAGACGATGACCCGGAAGGCAACGTCGAAACCTATGCGACAGACGCTAAGGGCAGCCGCACCGAACTGCTCTCCACCGACTCGGGCTATGACATGTTCCAGCGCCCCTGGTACACCACGGCCCAGGAAGCTGGCCAGCCGACCTGGGGGGAGGCATACGTTTGGGCTTTTCCTACCCCAGAAATTGCGCTGCCGGCCCTTCAGCCCATTCTGGATCAAAATGGAGACTTTCGGGGGGTGTTTGCCGTTGATCTATCCCTAACGGCTATTGGTGAATTTCTTAAAACGTTTGAAATTAGCGAAACTGCTCAGGTCTTTATCGTCGAGCGCAGCGGTTTAATGGTTGCTAGCTCGACAGGAGATCCCCTGTTTACTGAGCAAGCAGATGGCCCGGTGAGGCTGTCTGCCAGCCAAAGTGAGAGCCCCTTGGTCCGGGGGGCAATGAGCCATCTCGAGGCGACATTTGGCGACCTGAGCCAGATTGGACAGGTTCAGGAGCTTGAATTTGGGCTAGATGGGGAAAATCAGCTCCTTCGCGTTCAGCCCTATCAAGATGAGTTTGGTCTGGACTGGCTGATTATTGCCGTCATCCCTGAAGCCGATTTCATGGCTCAGATCAACGAAAATATCACCAAGACGGTTTTGCTGGGATTTGCGGCCCTGCTGATTGCGGCCACTCTGGGTATCCTTGCTGCCCGGCGGCTGACGACGCCGCTGATTGCCATGAGTCAGGCCTCGGAAGCGATCGCCCGCGGTGAACTCGATCAACGGGTAGAAGTGACGGGCGTTGAGGAAATCAGCAAACTGGCGCGCTCATTCAATCAGATGGCCCAGCAGATGCAGCAGTCTTTCGTGGATTTAGAAGACGCCAATAGTCGCCTGGAAGAGCGGATTGCCGAGCGCACGGAGGCCCTCAACGAGCAGGCTGCCCTGCTGCAGGAGGACATTGAGCGCCTGCTCGATGTCGCCGACGCGGTGGACGAGGGGGACTTGACGGTTTCTGCTGCGGTGAGCCCCACCTCCACCGGTCTGGTGGCCGACACCTTCAACCGACTGATCGAGCGCTTTGGACAGATGATGACCATGGTATCCGGAGCCTCGGAGCAGGTAAACCAGCGGGCCGACCAAGTCGAAGGGCTGGCGGGAGATACGGCGGATAACGCTCGTCAGCAGGTAGAGTCAGTGATTCAGATGCAGGCGCTGATGGAGAACATCAACACCCTCTCCCAGGGAAATGCCCAGCATGTGGCCGCCAGTGACGGCGCGGTGGGGGATGCCCAAACCGCCGTCGAGCAGGGCCAGCAGGAGATTGCGGCCGTTAACGGCGACATCGACGTCCTGCACCAGGAGATGCACCAGATTGTTGGCCGCACCCAAACCCTGACCAGCTACACCGATTTGGCGGCCCAGTTTGTCAAAGACCAAAAGCGCATCGCTACCTTGACCCGAGTTCTGGCCATGAACGCCTCCATGCTCTCCACCCGGGCGGCCAAGCAGCAGGACCCAAATCAGTTTACGGCCATCACCCGAGAATTTGAGGCGATCGCCGACCAGGTGAACGACTTGGCAACCCAAACCAACCAGAGTTTGATGGTGCTGCAGCAGCGCACAGAGCAGATTCAGACAGTGGTGTCAGGCCTCAACAGCGATGTGGAAGTGATTAGCCAGCGGACGGACAGCTTGACATCCGGGGTCAACCAGTCCAACAGAGCCTTCGAGCAAATTAGAGCCGCTACCAAGCAGGTTGCGGCCCTGGGTCAGGAGGTGAATCAATCCTCCCGAGATATTGCTGAGGCGGCACAGGCGGCGCTGCAGCCCATTCAGGAAATCTCCAGTATTGCCATGCAGACCTTTGATCGCGCCAACGCCACCACGGAGCAATCTCAAGTCATGGAGCGGGTTGCCCGTACTCTGCAGCAGAGTGTCTCTCAATTCCATCTGCCGCCTGAGGCCGCCAGCGGCGTAGAGTCGGCGGCTGCCCCTGTACCGCCCCGCTGATGTCAATGCTTAGAGTGGCGCTTGCGGCGTAGAAGCAACTACGCCAGCGCGATTAAACCGGCTGCCACGACCCCTAGCTCACCGCCTTCTTGTGACCTTTGTTAAACCATGTCCAACGCTGACGCCTCTCAACCTCAATCTCACCTAGTGCCCGTCGACCCGATGGCGGTAGACCCAGGCCCAGCCGAGGCAGCGCTGCAGCAGGAGCTGCGCGGCTTGTTTGAGGTAGATACCCAAGAGGGTCTAGAGACCTATTTGCAGCAGGTCGGGCATTTGACCCCCCAGACCTGGAGCCAGGATATCCAAACCCTGTATCGTATTGTTCACACCATTAAGGGGGGGGCGGTTACCGTCGGTGCCCTGACAATTTTGCCGGTGGCGACCGCCCTTGAGGACCTACTGTCCGACTTGCGCAGTGTCGAGGCAGCGCCACCGCTAGAAGACGGGCGGTTGGCAGACATGCTGAGCGAGGCGGGTGAGCTCCTGGCCTCAGCTAGTTTA
>JBCCAG010000041.1:0-13519 GCA_039814955.1 Cyanobacteria bacterium P01_A01_bin.135 | reverse complement strand
CTTTCGTAGGAGTCAACTTAGGCCATGACCCGATAGATTCTAGGGGTAGCCGAATTGATCCCAGCCGCTATGGAAACGAAGCAGGTTATTCTTCTCGCCCCACCTGGAGTGGACGCAGAGGCCCAGGCCAAGACCCTGGCCCAGCGCTGGCATGTTCCCCACATCTCAGCGGCGGCGCTGGTTGGGGATGGCGCTACTGACGAGGCGGCAATGAAACAACTGCGCCAGCGGCTAGAGCAGCCGGACGCTATGCTAGAGGGCTGGGTGCTGACGGGGTTTCCGCAGACCCTGGGGCAGGCCAAAGCTCTGGAGGCCTGGCTCTCTACGGTGGGGCAACCCCCAGCAGCCGTGGTTCACCTAAAGGCGATGACGGGGCTGCTGATCAGCCGCCTGTCTGCCCAGGGGCAGTACGCATCGATTTCAGAAATTCGCCAGGCCATAGCTCAGCACGAGGCGGCGGTAGCGCCACTGCTCGCATATTACCAAGGGCGATCGCAGCTTGAGACGATCAGCGGGAGCCTGCCTGCTCCCGAGGTGGCCAGCCGCCTCGCACGGTTGGGGCAAGAGGCTAGCCGCGTTCCCTGCCTGGAAGACGAAGCCGCCCTGGATGCTTACCTAGCCAAATCGCCCCGCTTGGTGGTGCACTGCACCGCTGCCTGGTGTGGCTCATGCCGTAAGGTCGCGCCCCTAGTGGATAGGCTAGCGCAAACCTACGACGGCGCGCAGGGGAGCGCGGCATCTAAGAACTCTCTGCCCGTGATGAAAATCGATTTTGATGACAATCGGCAAATTACCAAGCGGTTTTCCCTCAAGGGGATTCCAGCGGTGATATTCTTTAAGGACGGGGAGCTGGCGGAAGCGGTAGTGGGGGTTAAAAGCTATTCAGAATACAGTGCGGCGGCAGAGCGGCTGCTTGCCTAGACACTTGCCCAGCCTATAAGGCAAGCTCGGCGAAGGTTTACCCCTTTACAGCCTACAATCTACTCCTCGGCTTCCGCCGTATCTGGCGAGAAAGTCTGCTCAGTCACCGAGCCTGGCGCGCCCATCACCTCGGGTGGCTGATTGTTGACCGCAAGCTTGACGCCGCCGGCGTTCCCTGCCCTTACCGTCACTGAATTTTCGGCGGTCCAGGTCTGAGAGGCCCCCTCCTGGAGGACGCCCTCAAACTCTTCGCTGCCGTCCACAATTACCCGCAGCCAGGAGCGCTCAACCAGCTCGAGGGAGACCTGTACGGGAGCCTCGGAATCCGCGGCGGCAGCGGCATCTTCCTCCCCCAACGGCGACGCTACCGCGCCTTCGCTCAAAATCTGGCCTGCTGGGTCTGAGGTCGCCGGTACCGCTGCCGATAGCTCAGGATTTCCCCCCTCAGCACCACTCTCCTGCGCGGCTGGCTCAGGCTCAACCTGCTCAGATTCAGCGGAGCGCTGGGGCGAAACGCTCGGTGGCGTCAGGGCGCTCAGTAGGTAAGATACGCCGCTCACAGCAGCGACGATTAAGGCGATATAGGCCGCATAGAGATGCAGGGGCCGTAGCTGGGCTGCAGCCGAAGTCGTCCAGGCTTCTGGGATAGGCTGCGACTGAGTATTGACGGGAAAGGCGGCGGCCGTTTTGGTGCCATCTAGCCCTAGGTAGTCGGCGTACCGCTTTACGAAGCCGCGGATGTACACCGGCTCAGGTAGGGCACTCATATCCCCAGCTTCAATAGCCCGCAGCAGCCGGGCCTGAATCAGGGTCTCGCCAGAGACTTTCTCCAAAGACAGCCCTTGCTGAGCGCGTACCTCCTGCAGATGAGCGCCAATCTGCATCAGCCGCTCCTGCTGATTTGATACCTCAGATATGGCATCTTGAGTCACTACTGTTCTCTCCTGTTAGTCCTGGCTTTGAGGGCTACTGCCTGAGACGGCAGCGATCGCGAGCGGAGTAACGCCAGTTCACCCCTACCAAGCTGGCGGCATTGGCCCACTGCCAGCTTACCTAACCGCAGCTCACCGATGGCGGTTCGATGCAGGGCAGTGACACGGTAACCTAGCTGCTCGGCAACGCGGCGAATTTGACGGTTGCGTCCCTCCCATAAAACTACCTCTAATAAGGCTTTTTGAGAAGTGGCATTGATCAGCGTTACCTTGGCTGGTAGAGTCGGCCTGCCATCTAGGACAACCCCCTGCTGCCACTGGGTAAGGGCAGCGTCGCTAATGGCTTTATCTAGGGTAACTCGGTAGGTCTTATGGATGTGGTGGCGCGGATGGGTCAGTTGAAATGTTAGATCGCCATCGTTGGTGAGCAGTAGCGCCCCGGTTGACGCAGCATCTAAGCGCCCCACCGGATGAAGTCCCAATGATTGAGCTGCCTTGGGCAGCAGCGTTACGACGGTGCGTCTCCCCTGGGGATCGCGGCAGGTAGACAATACCCCTTTCGGTTTATGCATCAAAAAGTACTGCAGGTCGGGACGGGTTTGAGGGGCGATCGCCCTGCCGTCCACCCAGATCTGATCCTGGGCTGGGTCGGCGCTTTGGCCCAGATGGGCGACTTGGCCATTGACCCGGACGCGCCCCTCCCGGATCAGCTGCTCCGCCTTGCGGCGGGAGGCAATACCCCATTGGGAAAGCAGTTTCTGCAGCCGCTCTGCCATCTCTACTGCCCCAGCCGCTCAGACAGGAGGGGCGCAAGCTGGGTGGCTAGGGTATGGGCATCTACGCCCCAGACGCCCCGCCCTGCCGCTAAGCTCAGGGCCGCTTGAGCATGCCACCAAGCGCCGCACCAGGCGGCGGCCTCAACGGGCTCCCCGCGAGCCGCAAGCTGGGCCATTAGCCCTCCTACTAGCCCAGTCAGCACATCGCCGCTGCCGCCCCGAGCCAGAGCCGGGGTACTCTGCGGATTCACCCAGGTTGTGCCTTCCGGCTGAGCGACTACGGCGCAGGCCCCTTTCAGCAGCACCGTGGCCCCACAGCTAGCCGCAGCTTGAGCCTGGGCAATGCGATCGCCCTCTACCTGAGGGAAAAGGCGCTGAAATTCTCCTGTGTGGGGGGTTAGCAGGGTATAGGCCTGCCGCTGGGCCAGGGTTTGGACGTCTAGCTGGACCAATAGGTTGAGGCCGTCGGCATCCAGCAGCAGGGGTAGATCGGTTTCTAGAACCGCCGGCAGTACCTGGGCCTGTTGGGTGAGGCCGGGGCCACAGGCAATGGCGTCATAGCGGGTCAGGTCTATTCCCTCCGGAAAGGCAGCGATCGCTCCCGCTTCGGTAGGGCAGCCCAAGGTAACCGCATCGGGAATTTGGGCGGCAATCAGGGGCTTGAGGACCTCGGGTACCGCAATGGTCAGCATCCCCACGCCGCTGGCCCTAGCGGCAAGACCGGTGAGCAGCGCCGCCCCCAAGTATTTTTGGGAGCCGCACACCAGCAGCAGGTGCCCTTCCCGGTATTTATAGGTGGTGGGGGAGCGACGCCGGGGGAGCGACGCCGCGACGGCTGCCGGGGTGATGCGCCGCAGCGGCGGCTGCGACAGCCCTGAGATCGCTTCGGGAGGAATATCAAACTCAATTAGGGTAGCGTTGCCCAGATAAGCCAGCGCCTGGTCCTGCAAAAAAGCCCGCTTCCACAGCCCTAGACAGAGGGTATGCTCGGCCCGCACCGCCGTCCCTAGCGCCGCCCCGGAGTCTGTGTGGATACCCGAGGGCAAATCAATGCTGACGATAGGGGCACCCAGGGCGTTGATTTGGGCCACAAGCTGCGCCAACTCCCCCTCAATGGGGCGCGACAGCCCGAAGCCAAACAGCCCATCTACGATTAAGGCAGGGGTTTGATCTGCGATCGCTGCTGGGGCAAGCACCGCTATCCCCAAGGCTTTTGCATAGCTGAAATGCTGAGCAGTTAGCTCTTTGAGCTGACCCAGGGGCAGGCACAGAGAAACGGTATAGCCTCGGTGATGGAGCTCCCGCGCCACCACTAAAGCATCCCCGCCATTGTGCCCTGGACCGGCCACCACCAGCACCGGGCCAGGGGCGTAGCGTTCGGTGAGCCAGGCGGCGATCCGCCCAGATACCTTTTCCATCAGCGCCGCTACAGGCATCCCCCCATCGAACAGCCAGGACTCGATGGTCTGCATCTGCGTCGCCGTTACGGCGATGCTCTGGTCGCTCGTCTGGTAAGCGTTGGGGGGGTGGGTTTGATCTGGGGTCATCTAGCCGAATGCCGTCGCCCTACTGACTCCAGTGTAGTGGTAACTCCAGGCACCCAGTGAATCAGTCCCCCCTCAGCGCCGATAATAGACGCGAGCATCCATGCCGAAATCCCGGAGAAATGTGTTCCAGCGGGTGGCGGACTCGCGGCTGACAAAAGGACCCACCAGCAGATGCGGCCCCAGCGGCTGCTCCCGCTGAGCGATCGCGCCGGGATCTGCCCCCAGCAGGGCAATTTGGCCTTCTAGTCGGGACAGGTCGCTGGGGTCTCCCGGCACCACAATGTAGAAGTCGCTACCAGCCAGCTCAGAAGACCCCTGGGCGGTGGGGAGCGGCGCTGACGGCCCGACTGACGGCCCGACAGGGGGGGCGCTCGGGGTGCTGGGGAGGGAGGGCTGCACAGGGGGCTGACCCAAATCAGCGGGGGGCAGGTCTTCTAGTCCGGCAGCGATGCTAGAGCCCGGCTCAGCAAATGCGTCATCCCCGTCGCCGCGGCTTGTGGTGGGGGTCGAGTCTGGTGCTGCCGTTACTTCTACCACCGTTGCTTCTGCATCTGCTGCTTCTCCCGCTGCTACTTCCGTCGCCTCGATTTCCGCGCCAATCCCCTGGGCAGCCAGCGCCTCCACCCGGACCTCTGCCTGGTCGCGCTGGTCAAACTGTCCCGCCACAATCACAAACTGGCCCTGGGAGCGCTCGAAATCTGCGGTGGGTTCCACCCGGCGCACCTGCTCCAACAGGAAGGGGCTGTCACTATTCACCAACACGCGGTAGGTCCCTGCGGCTTGAGCAGCGGGGGAAGGCGCTTCTTGGCTCGGTGGGGGTTCCAGATCGGGAATGCTCGGCGGGGGCGGCAGGCCGTCGATGATGTTTTGGGCTAAGGCTCTGGGGGCCAGCCCCGCACCCAAGGCGGAAAATGCCGCTAGGGCCACAGATACCGCCACGGACCGCCATGGCTTAGGGAGGGGGGCGGCCCGCCGACTAGCCGAGCCACCGCTAGTGCGATCGCCGTCAGGTTGGTCAGCGCGCAAAGAAAACCAGGACAAATGCAGCATAGATTTTCAGTATGACGTTACGACTGTGGCGTTTGGTGACGGTGGCGTTTGGCTATGGCGTCGAAGCGCTGCGAACATGCATTGCAAGCAGAGGGCCAGGCAGGTACTGACGAGACCTATAATAGGCCCATCCAACCGCTCGGCCTATCGCGTAAATGCTACCCTGGAGGGGAATCCGCCGAGTCAGAATTTGCTAAAGCCCACTGAATTCTATAGCGATTTCTGCCCAAGTGGAATACAGATTCTAGCGCCTAGGCGCGACATAGATTCTAGAAGCCCATGTCCAAGCAAATGCCCAATGTCACGGCTAGCCCGCCGATTAAAGTCGTCGTCGGCCTCTCTGGAGGCGTCGACAGCTCAGTCGCGGCCGCCACTCTGCACCACCAGGGGTATGACGTCCACGGCCTCACCCTTTGGCTCATGAAAGGAAAGGGGCAGTGCTGCTCAGAAGGCATGGTGGATGCCGCTCAGCTCTGCGAGCAGCTGGGCGTGCCTTACGACGTCGTCGACAGCCGCGACACCTTTCAGCAGAAGATTGTGGACTACCTGGTGGAAGGCTATGGCAGCGGCGTGACGCCTCTACCCTGCTCCCAGTGCAACAAAGCGGTGAAGTTCGGCCCTATGCTAGATTACGCCGCCGCCCTCGGCTGCGATCGCATCGCCACCGGCCACTACGCCCGCATCACCCAAGCCTCCACGACCGGGCGCTACCAACTGCAGCGGGCCTGCGATCGCAGCAAAGACCAGTCCTATTTTCTCTACGACCTGCCGCAGCCGGTGCTGGCTAAGGTTCTCTTTCCCCTGGGGCACCAAACCAAAGAGGAAACCCGCCGCATCGCTGCCCAGTTTGGGCTGCACACGGCCAACAAGCCTGATAGCCAGGACCTCTGCCTCATTGAAGCCCATGGCTCGATGAAAGCGTTTTTGGGGCAGTACCTCGCCCCGGCTCCGGGAGACATCGTAGACCAGGACGGGCGGGTGCTGGGACAGCACAGCGGCATCCACAACTACACCATTGGGCAGCGCAAAGGCTTAGGCATCGCAGCCCCCAACCCCCTCTATGTGATCGGCCTCAACCCTGGCCGCAATCAGGTTGTGGTCGGCGAACGTCATACGGCCTTTCAACCGAGCTGTGACGTCGAGCAAGTCAACTGGGTCTCCATCGCCCCACCTACCAGCCCCATCCAGGCAGACGTGCAGGTACGCTACCGCACCCCAGCGGTCCCTGCCACCATTATTCCCCTCGATGAGGGGGCAAACCGGTGGCGGATCTCGTTTGATGAGCCCCAGTTCAGCATCTCTCCCGGTCAAGCAGCGGTCTGGTACCGCGGGGATCTGCTGTTAGGTGGCGGGATTATTCAACCTGAGTAGCAGAACCTGTATTAGGCGTCGCTCCGTCGCCATGTCAGCGGCGGGCGGCGGCATGTGAAGAGACCGTGATCGCAGATAATTTTAGTCAAGCCCTGTTCAACGGGGCGTAATAGTAGGATGTGAGCGGGTCAACCGACCACACCTGCGGCGCATTGACCCCAAAACCACCTTAGGAGTTATCATTTTGGCTCAAAAAGACATCGCACCGCCCCACGGCGGCGAACTGATTAATCGTATTGCTAGTTCTGAGCAGCGCCAGGACTTTTTATCGAAAGCTGATACCCTACCGCGACTTACGCTAGATGAGCGGGCAGAGTCTGACCTAGCGATGATTGCCATCGGCGGCTTCAGTCCGCTGACCGGGTTTATGGAAGAGGCTGACTATAATTCCGTAGTAGAGAAAATGTTATTGGCCAATGGATTACCTTGGTCAGTGCCCATCACCCTATCAGTTAGCGAGGCCGACGCAGACCGCCTCACCGCAGGGGACCTAGTACGGCTCGACAATGCCAGCGGCGAATTTGTTGGGGTTCTAGAGCTAACGCAAAAGTACCGCTACGACAAAACCCGGGAAGCGGTGCAGGTCTACAGAACTGATGAGGACAAGCACCCCGGTGTTAAGGTCGTTTACGACCAAGGCCCCATCAACTTAGCGGGTCCGGTATGGCTGCTAGAGCGCCAGCCCCATCCCCAGTTTCCCGCCTATCAAATTGACCCGGCGGCATCGCGGGCCATGTTCCGCGAGCGCGGTTGGAAAACCGTTGTCGGGTTCCAGACCCGCAACCCGATTCATCGCGCTCATGAGTACATTCAAAAGTGCGCGCTGGAGACGGTGGATGGTCTCTTTTTGCATCCTCTGGTTGGCGCAACCAAGAAAGACGACATCCCAGCGGATGTGCGGATGCGCTGCTACGAAATCATGATGGACAAGTACTTTCCAAAAGATCGGGTGATTCTCGCCATCAATCCAGCAGCCATGCGGTATGCTGGTCCTCGTGAGGCTATTTTCCATGCCCTGGTGCGTAAGAACTATGGCTGCACTCACTTCATCGTAGGCCGAGATCACGCTGGCGTTGGGGACTATTACGGGACCTATGACGCTCAGCACATCTTTGATGAGTTCGATAGCGGAGCCCTCGGGATTACACCGATGAAGTTTGAGCATGCCTTCTACTGCACTCGAACGCAGACCATGGCCACGAGTAAGACGAGCCCCAGCACCAAAGAAGAGCGCATCCACCTGTCCGGAACTAAAGTCCGCGAGATGCTCCGTCGGGGTGAAATGCCGCCTGAGCAGTTCTCCCGCCCGGAGGTGGCCGCGGAGCTAGTGCGCGCGATGCAGCAGTAATCTAACGGCAGAGGTCTGAGGAGAACCGTGACACCAACGCGACGAGCATTTTTGCAGCGGGCAGGTTTAGGCCTCGCGTCACTGGGGGCAAGTCAGTCTATTCTGTCCCTGCTTGCCCGTCGCTACCAAAACGCCCTAGCCGCATCCTCGCGAAAGCTAGCGCTGCTAGTGGGGATCAACCAATACCCAGAGACCGTCTGCGACTGCCCGCCAGTTCACGGGTCGGCGCTGCTGGGGGCGGTCACGGATGTTGAGCTGCAGCAGGAACTGCTAGTGCATCGGTTTGGCTTTCAGCCCAGTGATGTGCTCACCTTGACGGATGAGCAGGCGACGCGGGAGGCCATTGAATCGGCGGTGCGATCGCATCTGGTGGAGCAGGCCCAGCCGGGGGATGTGGTGGTCTTCCACTTCAGTGGGTTTGGCAGCCTGGTGCGGCTCAGATCCGCGAATGATGGCAGCACTGTGCTCCGCAATACCCTGGTGCCCGTCGACGGGGTACTGCCCACCGAAGACGCCCCTCAAATCAACGATCTGATGGAGCGTACCTTGGCACTGCTGCTGCGATCGCTGCCGACCCGCCAGGTTACCACCGTCATAGACGCCAGCTACGCCGAGCCGGGCACAACGATACTGGGTGGCATCCGGGTTCGCTCGCGGCCTAGCGTCCCCAGCGGGACGTTGAACCCCGCGGAACGCGATCTCCAGCAGCGGCTCCGCGGTCAGGCCGGCCTCAGCAACGCCGAGGGGTTTCTTGCCCAGGCTCCGGGGTTAGTGCTGGCGGCCACCGACGTCAATCGAATCGCGGCAGAGAGCTCTTGGAATGGCTTTAGCGCCGGCCTGTTTACCTACGCCCTCACCCAGCAGCTCTGGTCCACCACACCGGCCACTTCGGTGTATATCGATATTGGCCAGGCGGCGGGGCGGGTAGAGCAGGTAGTGGGCCGGCTACAGCAGCCAGCTCTGATGTCCAGCGCCAAGGCTCTAGCGCTCAAATCCTCGGTCCGCTCCTACCCCATCATTCCAGAGCAGCCCAGCGCCGACGGCGTGATTTCCTCCGTGGAGGCTGACGGTAGCCAGTCTCTCTGGCTAGGAGGCCTGCCGTCACCAGTGTTGGCCAACTACGGGGTCGGGTCGCTGCTCGCCCCTGCTGAGCCGTCCGGCGAGGCAGAGACGCTATTTCAGATCAAGTCGAAAGAGGGGCTGGTGGCCAAGGTGAAGCCTTTCCACAAGGCTGGGAGCGTTTCCGCCCTGGAGCCGGGTCAGCTGGTGCAAGAGCGGCTGCGCCTGTTGCCTAAGAATCTGCCCCTGGTGGTGGCGCTAGATTCTAGCTTGGAGCGCATCGAGCGGGTGGATGCCATCAGCGCTCTGGCTGCTATTCCGCGCATTTCCTCCGTCGTGGTCGGGGAACAGCCCGCCGACTATCTGTTTGGTAAAACCTCCACGCCCGTTGGGACAACGGCCCTCTCCCTAGACGCTTCAACCGGTAGCGTTGCGCTACAGGGCGGCCAGACCGACGCCGACCGGGTCTATGGACTCTTTTCCCTAGGACGAACCGCGATTCCCAGCACGATGCTCGACACGGAGGAAGCGGTTAAAACCGCCGTCAACCGGGTCACCCCCCAGCTACGGGCCCTGCTGGCCGCTAAACTAATGCGCCTCACCGAAAGTCAAGCTTCCTCGCGCTTAGGCGTGCGCGCCACCTTGCAGGTAGTGGCGCCAGATGAGCGCATCGTGATGCAGCACACAGCTCAGCGATCGCCCTGGGAGGTCCCCGAAAGCCGCCTAGTTTCCCTACTCACCAGTCAGGGCACCATCCCCTCCGTCTCCACCGGCAGCAAGCTCCGATACCGGCTGCAGAACTTCAGCGATCGCCCGGTGTACTGCGTCCTGCTAGGGGTCGACAGCGAGGGGAACGCCATCGCCCTCTACCCCTCCATTACCCAGCGCAGCGGCCCTTCTAACGGTGACGCCAGCGTGGTTCAGCCCGGCGACACCATCACCGTGCCGCCACCCATGGGCTCCGCCGAGTGGCGCATCGATTCCCCCGCCGGTTTGGCTGAGACCCACGTAGTCTTCAGCCACGCACCGCTGACTCAGACGGCAGAGGCAATCGACAAGGCCACCCGTCCCGCTGGCAGCAGCCGTAAGATCAGCCCGCTCTCCGACCCTTTGGCGATCGCCACGGCAATTTTAAGCGACTTGAATCAGGCCAGCCGGGACCAGCGCCCGCCGGGGCTAGACATCGGCAGCGACGTCTATGCCCTGCATGTGGACCGGTGGGCCACCTTGAGCTTCTATTACCGGGTAGATGAGTCTGAGGCATCGGCGTAACCCGAGCTTCTGCATCCTACCCACCAAAAACGCTGTATGGTAGGGACGTGGCCCGCGATCTCCCCTGGTCCCAGCCAACGGCTCTGCTTTGCCAATCACCACACCGCCGTCCGCGCTATGAAAAAGCTCATCAAAGGCCTGCGTCAGTTTCAGTCTAATTACTACTGCGAGCACATCGATATCTTCGAGCAGCTAGCCCATGGGCAAACCCCCCGGGTGCTGTTCATTACCTGCTCTGACTCCCGGGTTGATCCCAACCTGATCACCCAGTCCCAGGTGGGAGACATCTTTGTGATTCGCAACGCGGGCAATATCATTCCCCCCTTTGGCGCGACCAACGGCGGCGAGGGGGCGGCGGTAGAATATGCCATCCATGCCCTGGGGATTGAGCATGTGGTGGTGTGCGGCCATTCCAACTGCGGCGCGATGAAAGGCCTTTTGAAGATGGACAAGCTAGAAGAGGACATGCCCCTGGTCTACGACTGGCTCAAGCATGCGGAGACTACCCGCCGCCTGATCAAAGACAACTACGCCGATCGCTCTAAAGAGGAGACCGTAGAAATTGCGATCGCCGAGAACGTACTCACCCAACTGGAGAACCTGCGCACCTACCCGGTCATCCGCTCCCGGATCCACCAGAATCGGATGACCCTGCACGGCTGGGTATACAACATTGAAACCGGGGAGGTGCATGCCTACGATCCCGTCAGTCATTCATATTTGCCGCCCCAGGCGAGCCTCAGCACCTACGAGCCAGACCCAGACGAAATGCCCCCCATCCATTTTCCGGGAGCCCAGTGGCTATCCCCCCAGCAGGCCGAGCGCATCTACCGAGGATCGTCGTCATGATTCGCGTAGGGGCATTCGGCGAATGCCCTTCTGGGGGCGAATGGCCAGATGCAGGGCATAGATTTTGGGCGAACGTCATTCGCCCGTACAGATATTAGGGGAAAAGTATCAAGCCGCATTCAGCGCTAAGCCAGCCGGCTCAGGGGCCGCCATCAGCCGGCCATCCTCTAAATACGACACCTGGTCCGCCACCGACTGCAGGCGAGGGTCGTGGGTGACCATCAGCACCGTGCGGCCCTTCTTCTTAGCTAGCTTACGCAGCAGCTCAATCACCGCCTGACCGCTGTGGGAATCCAGCGCTGAGGTGGGCTCATCCGCCATGATGATTGGCGGGGCACCAGCCAAGGCCCGGGCGATCGCCACCCGCTGCTTCTGCCCGCCCGATAGATCTTTGGGCAGGTGATTGCACTTGTCCCCCAATCCCACATCCTCCAGCAGCGCCCGGGCCTCTAGTTTTGCCGCCTGTCGTTGCCAGCCCTTCATCTTCAAGATGATCTCAATATTCTCCGTGGCGGTCATTGCCCCGAACAGGTTGAATCCCTGAAAAATAAAGCCGATATTCTGGCAGCGGAACTGGGCTAGCATCTTGCGGTTGAGGCGGGTAATGTCGGTTCCCTGCAGGTGGACATGTCCTGCCGTTGGCCGCAAAATGCCGCCCATAATCGACAGCAGCGTGGTTTTGCCGGAGCCAGAAGGCCCCATCAGCAGATGAATATCGCCGGCGTTGACCGTTAAATCGATGTTGTGGAGCACCTGGGTCGCCTGAGCGCCGCTGCCGTAAGTCATGGCTACCTGCTGCACCGCGATCGCGCTACCGAAGCTAGGGGACAGGGCGTCAGTCCCCCGGGCAATAGCGGGAGCAGCGATGGAACCGTGGCCCAACAACCGCTTTAGACCCATCTGCGCCGCTTGAGCTGCGGTCTTACCGACCGGTTGCTTACCCTTAGTGTTGAAGGTGGTAGTCATTTATCGTTATGTCCGCAGGTTTAGAAGTCGAGGGAGATGTGGGCGTCGGGAGCAGGGCTCGCTTAGCTTAGGGTGCCTAGCGGTTTAGCCGCCGCACGGCATTGGGCGCGTTGCCAAAAGTTTCTTAATCAAATGAGCGGGAGCTATGGTCTCAACTTTACCCAGCTTAGAGAATGAAGCTGAGCTGACCCTATTCCAGAAATAAGATTGTCCCCACTGTCCCCTGAGCTAGCCCTGAGAGCGTCAGGGGATGTCCTATCATCGGGGTGGATCGTTGCCCGACGCTTACCGTATGCCCAGTATGGCCAAACTCATTGCTCTCATTGCCGCGCTAGCTGCCATCTCCGTGGGTGGATGCGGCCAAGTCGTTGACCTAAAGGAGAGCCTGCCGCTTCCGAATCCTGACAACCCCTCAGAGCTGAGCGTCGTCGGGTTCAACCTAGAGTCAGGGGATGCGGAGCCCGCTTACCTAGCGCGGGAGTATATCGCTCCCATGACCGGCATCGACCTCTGGGGTCTCTCTGAGGTGCAAAATGAGGACTGGCTGCCGGTGCTGGAGCTGGGGGCGGAATCCGGCGAAGCGGTGGACTACGCCACGGTGTTTGGCAGCAGCGGGGGGGGCGATCGCCTGGCCATCATTTACAATACCGCCCTGCTAGAGCTGATTGCCGTTGAGGAAATCGAGGCGCTGAGCTTTGAGGGACGGGTACGCGCCCCGCTCGTGGCCCAGTTTCAGCTCCGCAGCAGCGGCCAACAGCTGTTGTTTATGGTCAACCACCTGTACCGCTCTGACGCCGAGAAGCGCCACCAGCAGGCCCAGTGGCTCAACGAGTGGGGGCAGGCCCAAAGCCTACCGGTGATTGCCGTAGGGGACTACAACTTTGATTACGATGTTGTGGATGGGGATAGGGGCTTCCGCGACCCGGGCTTTGACTTAATGACGGCGGGGGATGTCTTTACCTGGGTGCGGCCCGCGACCTTGACCACCACCTACTGCAGCGATCGCTACAACAGCATCCTTGATTTCATTTTTGTGGGGGGGAGCGCCGCCCAGTGGCCCGTGACGGAGGTTAGCGTGCCCTACACCGGCACCGGCTACTGCCCCGACACGCCATTAAAGAGCGACCATTTTCCGGTGATGGCGAGCTTCGATTTAGCTGGGGTCGCCCCGTAGCGCGGAGCGAAATTATCTCAAGGAAAGGGGCCGAAGCTATACTATAGGGCAAACCTCCCATGGCGTTCTGCCGCCGTGGCAGCGAGAGGTAATGGCACAGCCCTGCCTCCACCCCAACCATCCCACCGTTGAGCCCGCGCCATGCAAAGCTTCCTGCCGATTGCCTACTTCGAAAATCAGTTCGTTCCCTTTGAGCAGGCCAATATCTCCATTGCCACCCACGCCCTCCATTATGGCACTGGGGCATTCGGCGG
>JBCCAG010000024.1:0-15025 GCA_039814955.1 Cyanobacteria bacterium P01_A01_bin.135 | reverse complement strand
TGTAAGCGAGAGCGTCATCCGCAACAGGTCTGTAGGGGCATGGCACCGCCATGTCCCTACCTTCATGGCGATCGTCTGTACTAAAATAAAGATGCCCTCCACGACAAGCTAAGTAGGACAAGTCCATGGTGAGCGAGCCCGTTTTTGAGTCCTACAGCGATCGCCTTCCGCCGCAGAACGTGGATGCGGAGGAGGCGATCTTGGGGGGGATTCTGCTGGACCCTGAAGCTTTGGGCCGCATCATCGATACCCTGCGGCCCGATGCTTTTTATATCAGCGCCCACCAGGAGATCTACCGGGCGGCGCTAGCGCTGTTTGCCCAGGGCCAACCCACTGATCTGATGCGGGTGGCCACCTGGCTGCGGGACAACGGAGTACTGGAGAAGGTCGGGGGGCAGGCGCGGCTGATTCAGCTGGTAGACCGTACCGTGAGCGCGGTAAACGTAGACCAGTACGCCCAGCTGGTGAACGACAAAGCTCTGCGGCGGCGGCTCATTAAAACTGGCCACGAGATTGCCCAGATGGGCTACGACACCCGCGAGACGCTGGAGACGGTGGTAGACCAGGCGGAGCAGCAGCTATTCTCGGTCACCCAGGACCGGCCTACCCAGGGGCTCTCCCCCACCTCAGAGATTTTGATTACTACCTTTGCCGACATCGAAAATCGGGCGGAGGGACTGGTGCTGCCGGGTATCCCCTCGGGGTTCTATGATCTGGACGCCATGACCCAGGGGTTTCAGCGCTCAGACTTGATCATCGCGGCAGGGCGGCCTTCCATGGGCAAGTGTCTCAGCGCCGCTACCGAAATTGTGGTTGAGGACGGCAGCGTTCGCACGATTGAGCAAATCTACAGCGCCCAGACTGCCTCCCTGCTGACGCTAGGTGCTGACTGGCAGCTCAAGGTGACTCAGCCGAGCGCCTACATTGACGACGGGCTAAAGCCGGTGTTTCGCGTTACGACCCGTCTGGGCCGAGTGGTTGAAACCACCTTATCCCACCCGTTTTTGACCGTTGAAGGCTGGCGATCGCTGGGAGCGCTGCAGGTGGGCCAGAAAATTGCGGTGCCCCGGCGGTTGCCCGTTTTCGGCACTAAACCCTTGCCGGAGCACCAAGTAAAGCTGCTGGGCTACTTCATCGGTGACGGCACGTTGACCCGCACCTCGCCGGGATTCACCAACGAAAATCTAGCCATCCAGCAAGACTTTACGGCGGCGGCGCTGCAGTTTCCAGGGGTGAGGGTTACGCGGCAGAACGCCAATGGCACCAGGACACCAAGCTTTTACGTAGAGACAATTCGCTGGATGAGCCAGAATGCAGTCACCCTATGGCTGCAAGCTCAAGGGCTGTGGGGGAAGTCCGCCCATGAGAAAACTATTCCAGCCAGTGTATTTACCCTGCCTAAGCCGCAGCTCTCTACCTTTTTAAATCGCTTATTCTCTACTGATGGTTGGGCTAGCGTCTTGACCAACGGCCAGTCCCAGCTAGGTTTTGCAACGGTTTGCGAGCGGCTAGCGCGGCAAGTTCAGCATCTTTTACTTCGCTTCGGCGTCATTGCTCGGCTCAAGTCTCGCTCGGTTGAGTACCAGGACCAGCGCCGCGCTGGCTACCAGCTTGACATCACTGATGCGCTGTCTATTAAGACCTTCGTCGATGAAATCGGCATCTTTGGCAAAGAGCAGGCCCTTGAAGCGGTAAAATCGGCGCTGTTAAACCGGCGCTATCCAACCAATTGCGATCTAATTCCCGTTGAGATTTGGGAGCGGTTGGAGCAGGCTAGGGGCCAGCAGAGCTGGAGAGCGGTGGCGACTCAAGCCGGATTTGAAAACGTCAGCAACATTCATGTGGGTAAGCGATCGCTGAGCCGCGAGCGACTATTTGCATTGGCAACGGCATTAGAGCACGAGGAGCTGCAGCACATCGCCACCAGCGATATTTACTGGGATGGGATCGTCGCCATTGAGCCCATGGGCACTCAGCAGGTCTACGACCTGACAATTTCAGACACCCATAACTTTGTGGCCAACGATATCTGCGTCCACAACACCAGCTTTGTGCTCAATATTGCCCGCAACATTGCTGGAGGAAAGCCCAAGCTGCCGGTGGCCGTTTTTAGCCTAGAGATGTCTAAAGAGCAGCTCGTCTACCGCCTGCTGTCGAGTGAGGCCCGGGTGGAGAGCGGGCGGCTGCGGGGCGGGCGCGTGGCGCAGCAGGAATGGGGGCCGCTGGGCAACGCCATCAATATGCTGTCAGAGCTGCCCATTTATATTGACGATACCGCCGGCATCTCGGTAACCGAGATGCGCTCTAAAGCGCGGCGACTGCAGGCGGAGCAGGGGGGAGCGCTGGGTCTGGTGCTGATTGACTACCTGCAGCTAATGGAGAGTACCGGCAGCGATAACCGGGTGCAGGAGCTCTCCAAGGTAACGCGATCGCTCAAAGCGCTGGCGCGGGAGCTGAGCGTGCCGATTATTGCCCTGTCGCAGTTGAGTCGGGGGGTGGAGTCACGGACGAATAAGCGACCCATGATGTCTGATTTACGCGAATCAGGCGCGATCGAGCAGGATGCAGACCTAATTCTGATGCTGTACCGCGATGAGTACTACAACCCAGACAGTCCCGATCGCGGCATTGCCGAGCTGATCATCACTAAGCACCGGAATGGTCCGGTCGGTACCGTCAAGCTGCTGTTTGAGCAGCAGTACACCCGCTTCCGTAACTTGGCCAAGCCGCCAGGTGCGGAGTAACGGGTCAGCCTTAAGGGCGATCGCCAACATCAAGGAGTATTAGTATGGGACTTAAATCACGGCTCGCAAAGGCAAAGAATAGCCTGGGGCGATCGCTCTGCCTGATGGCCCTGCTCCTCACCCTCACCGGCTGCGCCATCCCCCGCGTCAGCGCCGAGGACCGGCTATTTCTGCCCGTCTCCGTCGAGTTCCTAGACGAATATCGTATCCCTCAGACCACAGCGGTCGAGGGCACGCCCGTCCGGGGTCTGTCTGCCCTCACCTATGACCGAGAGCGCGATCGCCTCTACCTGCTTTCCGATGACCGCAGCGAGCAAGCTCCTGCCCGCTTCTACACCGCCAAGCTGCAGATTTCGCCCGAACCCATTGCGATCGCCAGCCTCGAGATGGAGGCCGTTACCTTTCTCAAAGATGAGGGCGGCAATACATTTGCGCCAGGCAGCCTTGACCCAGAAGGCTTAGCCCTTTCCCCCCGAAATACGCTGTTCATTGCCAGTGAGGGCGTGAGCCGCGCGGGTATTCCGCCCTTTGTTGATGAGTTTGACCTTTCTGGCCAGCGGATAGGCCGAATTCCTATTCCCCAACGCTACTTGCCGCCCGCAGAGGGCACCGACCCACCGCAAGGCGTCCAGGATAATCGCGGCTTCGAGTCGTTGACCATCGTCACTGAGCGGTCGGGGGCCGGCAACCGGGAACCGTTTCGGATGTTTGCCGCTATCGAAGAACCCCTTGTTCAGGATGTCCTAGAGCCCGAGGACAGTGATACCCCAGCCAAGGGACGACTGCTGCATTACCTGGTGGGGGAAGCGCAAACCCTGCTGATTTCCGAGCACCTCTATCCCATTGCCCCCCTGCCGTTTGGCGCTTTCAATAATGGCTTGGTGGAGCTGCTGCCCTTAGATCCCGGTCATTTTTTCAGCCTGGAGCGCTCCTTCGGACTGGGAGGAAGCGGCATCAAGCTATTTCAGATCGCTACCGGCGGCGCCACTGACACCTCTAATATTGAGCGGTTCTCCGCCTCAGTCAATACCATCCAGCCTATCCGTAAGCGGCTGGTGCTGGATTTAGCTGAGCTCGGCATCGAGCTAGACAATATTGAGGGAATGGCCCATGGCCTTCGCTTGCCGGATGGCAGCCGTAGTTTGCTATTGATTAGCGACGATAATTTCAATGACGGCCAGTTTACCCAACTGCTGCTGTTTCGTTTGAATCTATAGAGCCAGCAGCAGTTGAGGATGCAATCGCCCCAAGGCAGGTCAGGCTGACGCAATCTCCTTCGGCTCCAGATGCTCAAACACCGATTCCCGTTCCAGGATGCCAACAACCGCATCGGTTTCAGTCGTCACCAAAATCGTTGTGGCTCCCTCGCTAGAGAGCTGGGGCAAGACGTCAATCAGCGGCGCGCTGTCGCGGACTTGGGGTAGAGTCACCGGCTGCACTAGGTCGCGCACTGGCACATCCCACCAGTTCATCGTGGGGACGGACTTGATGGCCTCTACTGAAATCTCCCCGAGCAGATGGCGATCGCTGTCTACCACCAAGTACTTGCGCCAGGTCGCGTCACTACCAATCAGGTAATCGTTAGCAAATTCCCGCAGGGATAGATCCGCATCAACCACCGGGCTGGGCTGATAGATAGCGTCCGCAGCGGTGAGGTCGCTGATTTGCTCCTGCACCGCCGCTGACTGAGCCGAGCGGCCGGCGTTTTGAAGCAGGAACCAGCCGATGAGAATCGTCCAGGGGCTGCCAATCAGCGAGATACCAAACTGGTCAGAGAAGCCCAGAATTGAGTTGAAGCCCAGAATGATTCCCAGCCACCCAATGACTTGACCCACGCGGCTGGCAAAGGCGACCCCTTTGTAAGGCTTGCCGGTAATCTTCCAGACAATGGACTTGAGCACGTTGCCGCCATCCAACGGCAAGCCGGGAATCAGGTTAAAAACTCCAAGCACCAGGTTGATATAGGCCAGCAGGCTGACGATGGCAGCCAGGGGGCCTGAAATTGGGGTGAACAGCCCCACTCCGGCAAAAATGCCAAACAGCACAAAGCTGACCAAAGGCCCTGCGATCGCCACCCAGAAGGCCCCACCAGGGGTTTTGGACTCTTCCCCCAAGCTAGCGATACCGCCAAAGATAAATAGCGTAATCGACTTGACCTCAATTCCCTGACGGATTGCGGCGGCGCTGTGACCCAGCTCATGTAGCAGCACCGAGCTGAACATCAGCAGTGCGGTCAATGTACCCAGCAGTAAGGGGACAACCCCGTCAAGGTTGAACATTGCGGCGAGATCGCCGCTGTAAAACAGCGTCACTAGCCCAAACACAATGAACCAGGACGGATTGATGAAAAATGGAATCCCAAACAGGGAGCCAACACGGATACTGTTCATTAACAACCTCGCGGCACAACGTTTCCAGCCGCTTCTTACGCCTATGTTTCTCTAGCGTAATAGACTTTTCCCGTTTAGGATCCCCGCAATCCCCGACTGCTGACAGCGGTAAACCGTAACGGCAAGCCTATCCCTCACTTCCCGGGCCTTTACTTCGGGGGCGCTGGCGGGGGCGGCGACCTGGTGCTGCAGGGCTACGGTGCCGCAGTTGGATTACAGCGAACGCCGCCATGATCATGAGAATGAGGTCGAGGGCCAGAATCTGCCGTACCGCTGTGCTGACGGCCTTTGGGTCAGGGCAAGCTCCTGTGAAGCCGCGATCGCACAGTAGCGAATTAATAACCACCCAGGGCAAGCTGCCAAAGATCCACAGGACAGTCGCCACAAGGAATAGTAAGATGGCGCGGTGCATGGCAGTGGAGTTCAAAGACATAGGGGAAGGGGGCAGTTGCTTGAGGGTGGTTCGAGAAGTTAGAAGGATGGACTGCTGAGCGGCTTCAGCGGCCTAGAAACAACTTACCTAAACCTTGTCTCCCTTGCAAAGCAGGCTGTGTCGTGGCTCAGCTCGTAATCATCAGGTTGTCGCGGTGGACCACCGTGCCCTCTCCGGGGTAGCCCAAAATTTCAGCCACCTCCTGAGATTGATGGCCCATAATCTGCTTTAGGTCACCGCTGCTGTAGTTGACCAATCCCCGACCGATCTCTTGCCCGACGGGATTACAGAGCTTGACCGCATCCTGCCGCTGGAAATCCCCCTCAATTTCGATGATCCCCGCCGCCAGCAGAGACTTGCCCCGCTCGCGCACCGCGGTTGCCGCGCCCTGGTCCAGGTAGAGGGTGCCCGCCGCCACCACCCCATGGGCAATCCAGCGCTTGCGGGCGTTGGCCGCTTGCGGGCGGGGGGCAAACTGGGTCCCGATAGATTCGCCCGCTAGGATACGCGGCAAGTTTTGGGGCGATCGCCCCTCGGTAATCACCATTCGCACCCCGGCCTCAGTGGCGATGCGGGCAGCAGCGATCTTGGTCACCATGCCTCCGGTGCCCCAGTTTGAGCCGCGATCGCCCACCTGTACTTGCTCCATCTGGTCGAGGTTATCGATCAGCTCAATGGGGGTCGCGTTGGGATCGTAGCGAGGATCGGCGGAGTAGAGCCGGTCCACATCGGTGAGAATGAACAGCCAGTCGGCTTCGATTAAGCTAGCCACCTGGGCGGACAGCGTGTCGTTGTCGCCAAACTTGAGCTCATCCACCGCCACTGTGTCGTTCTCATTAACAATGGGAATAATTCCCAGCTTCAGGAGCTGACGGAAGGTGCGGTAAGCGTTCACATAGCGGCTGCGCTGCACCAGATCGCTGCGGGTGAGCAGCACCTGGGCAATGGGCTGCTCTAGGGCGGTAAACCAATCGTCGTACACCCGCATCAACCGGCCCTGACCCACCGCAGCGATCGCCTGCTTCATGGCCATGGTTTTAGGCCGCTCGGTCAGCCCTAAACGACTGCAGCCTACCCCCACGGCCCCGGAGGAGACCAAAACCACGTCGTGGCCGTCCCGCCGAAGCTGACTCAGGGCTTCTACTAGGGAGGCGATGGTGGACAGCGCCAAGTAGCCGTTGGGGCGCGTCAGGCTAGAGGTGCCAATTTTAACGACCAGAGTTGCCATGGCCCGCTTACAGAGACACCCCTAATCGCCTGGAGATCCACACCTCTATGGCGTGAATGGGGCGGAGAGAAAATTCCTGGGCTGGGTCTACCATCGGATCCACCAGGATGGTGAACATCCCCAGCCGGTTGCCGGCCAGCACGTCAGTGAATAGGCGATCGCCCACCATGGCGATGCGCTCCACCGGTAGGTCCATATCCGCCGCTGCCTGGCGCAGCTTGCGGCGCGAGGGCTTTTGGGCCCCGGATACGTAAGGTAGGTCTAGAACCTTGGCGATGCGGCCAATGCGGGTGGCGCTGGTGTTGTTGCTCACTAGCCATAGGGGGACCAATCCCCGCACCTCTCTAGCCCAGTCTGCCAGCTCAACAGACACCTCAGCTACGCTGAAGGGTACCAGGGTTTCGTCCACATCTAAGATCAGGCCCTGAATGTTGTGCTGCTGAAGAATGGCTGGCGTTAGCCCGAGAACGGGCTGCTTCAGCACGAGATCGGGTTGAAGCAGAGCGCGGATATTGAACATGGGCGCGGCGGTAGTCGGTAGGTTTAGGTGGACGGCGCTGTGGACGAACTGTCGGGTTGGGAGGCGTCCGGCTCAGGGCTGCCTGGCTGAGGGCTATCTGACTCTGGCGCGCTGGGACTAGTGGAGCTGGGGTCAGTCGCCCCAGGGCGGTCAATGCGATCGCGGATTTGGCCTTGAGCCCGCTGGTGCTCGCCGAGGGTGCGGCTAAACACGTGGGTCCCGTCGTAGCGGGCCACAAAGTACAAAAACTCGGTATCGGGCGGGTCTAGGGAAACCTTGAGGCTCTCAACCCCAGGATTAGCGATGGGGCCGGGGGGTAGGCCCGCATTGACGTAGGTGTTGTAGGGGGAATCGGTTTCCACCTGGGCATAGGTGAGGGGCCGCTCTGGCGTCTGGCGGATACCCAGGGCGTATTCCACCGTCGGATCTGCGCCCAGGGGAATGCCTTCTTCCAAGCGACGGGCAAATACCGAGGCGATAGTCTGCCGCTCTTCGTCCACCACTGCCTCTCGCTCCACGATGCTGGCCAGGGTTACCCATTCCAGTAAGGAATAAGGGCTGCTCCCCTGTTCATACACCGGCAGCGCCAGCGCTTCAAACTGCTGCAGCATCTGGCGAATCACCTGCTCGGGGGTCGCCGCTTCAGTAATCACGTAGGTGTCGGGGTATAAAAAGCCTTCAAACCGCTGCTCGGGCTGATCATAGCTTTCATCGGGCAGCCAGCGGAATTCCGTCCGGTCGATCTGTCGCATGGCTTCGCGTACCTCGGTTTCGCTGCCTAGCTCCTGCTCCACTAGGTAAGCCACAATGTCTTCTACTGACCAGCCTTCCGGTATAGTCAAGCTGCCCTGGACGACATCGCCCTGCCAAATCTGTTCAGCGATCGCCGCCATGGGCTGCTCGGGGGCAATCTCGTAGGTACCGGCCAAAAAGCCACCCTCGCGCCCCTGCAGCTCCTGCAGGCGGGTCCATAGGTTCCAGGCTGCCAAAGAGCGGATCGCCCCCACCTGGCGCAGGTCGTAGCCGATTTGCTGGGCTGAAGTGCCGGGCTCAATGGTAAGCTGAACCGTTGCCGGAGCGGTCGCTGGGTTGGTGGCTGAATCATCAGCTGCGTCCTCTGGGAGGGTAACCTCCGCCCCACTCGCTCCGCCCGTGGCAACGGCCCAGCTCCACCAGCGCCAGCCTTGCCAGCCGCTGAGCAAAAGTGCAGCGGGCAGCAGCAGAAAATAGAATAGTCCTCTGACAACGGTTGACATTCTAGATCCCCCCTTACAGTCCATCAAATAGCTTATCTTCAAGCAAAGGACGCATGGTCTGAAACTCTTCCGGGGTGAGCAGCTTGGGCTTACCATCCTCCTGAAGGCTAGCGAAGATCAGCAGGGGATCGGTGGGGGTACAGATAGAATACTTTTGCTCTTGATAGTAGAAATCTGCTAGAAGCTGGAGCTGTTCTGGGGCCATTTCGTCTTCGTCTTCCCCCAAATCCAGCGTGATTAGGTTCTCCTCCTCGGGCTGAGGCAGCTCACCTGTGGCGGTCAAGGTGAGGGCCGTCCGCTCTAGGGTCATGTCCTGCTCCGCCAATACCGCCCGGGCGGTGGGGAATACTTCGTCTAGCTCCTCGTCCGGAATGTCTAAAAGCGTCTCTTCATCATCGTCACCGTCATCCCAGGCAAAGATCTCAATGGGATTATTGACCGGCATCAGCAGCACATAGGCCTGATCGTCGATATCGATGGAGTGCTCCAGGAAGCAGGGAAGCGATCGCCCTGCTTCGTCTTCTAAAATAACGATTTCCACATTAGCCATAGCGCGTTCCCGTTGCGAGTTCCCATTGTGATAAGTCGGGACAGCGCCAGGTCACCGCCGCCCTATCTAACGAGAATCTTATCAGTTCGCGGCCTCCTCAAGCATGGCGATGCGTCTCGGCTACCCCGACAGCGGCTCCGGGGCTACGCTGCGTCGCCGCTCGTCTAGCCAGTTCTGCAGAATGATTGCGGCAGCTATGCGGTCCACAGCCTCCTTGTTCTGGGAGGGAGACTCCCCCATCAGCCGCAGCTGCTCTTCGGCGGCCACCGACGTCAGCCGCTCATCCATATACTCCACCGGCAAGTTGAGCGATCGCCCCAGCCGCCCCGCGAGTCGCTGCACCTGGCGAGCCTGCGCCCCCAGTTCGCCGTTGAGCTTGTAGGGCAAGCCCACCACCAAGACCTGCGCCTGCCGCTCTTGGGCCACTTGCTGCAGCATCGCTAAATCCTGGGCAAAGGCGCGGCGGTGTAGGGTCATCAGACCGGTGGCAATTAGACCCGTGCGATCGCAGCCAGCTACGCCAATGCGCTTACGACCAATGTCTAGCCCTAATGCGGAAACCATGCGCCGCCCTGATCTCCGCTGCCGTTGGGGGGCTCAAGGTCAGAGGGGCTATCACCTCCAGAACCAGCTTGACCGGCATCTGACCAGGGAAGGGTGGGGTTTCGGTCCTCTTTGGTGGAAGGTGACTTGTCCAAGAGGGAAATGCGGCCCGGCACCGGCTTGCGGCTCGGCTGTAGTCCCTGCAGCACGTCGGCTAACTGTAGGTTTTCTAGCGATACGGCTTTGGACTCGCGCACCTTGTGCCATATGGAGCGGAACATCATCAGGGTCTGCCGCTCCGGCACTGCCCCGGTTTGGGTCAGGTAAGTCTCCCGCTCGGTCTGGTAGTCAGCGGAAGCCAACTCTAGCGCTTGGTCAGGGTAGCCCTGCACAAGCTGAGCCATCTGGGTCAGCAGCTCCGGGTAGAGGCAGGTATAGGCCGGATGCACCGTTAGCTGAGCCGTGTGGGGCCGGCTGCCGGTTTTAGAAATGCAGAGGTTGAAGTGGCCGATGGCCGCCTTGCGCTGGGGCTCAAACACATAGCCGCGCACCGTTTCTTGCTTCGACATCAGTCGCCTTACCCCGGATAGGGTGCCCTGAGCGAGACTGACGCGGAAGTCAGCAATATGGCGATCGTAGGCCTGTCTGACCAGGGGCGGCATCGATACCGTGTCTAGCTGGTAGAGCAGCGCGGCGTCTGCATTACTCACCGGGCGGAGGTTGGGCAAGCTGACGGTCCGCTCTGACAGGGCCGCTAAGAGCGCCGGGGGCAAAGACCAGTATGTTCTTTGCGCGAGTGGCTGAAAGCCGTTGGTGCGGTAGAGGCCAATGCCCAACTTGTCGTTGATGTCGACTTCTACTAGCCAGAGCCGGGCTCGCCAAATGGTTTCGAGACAGTGTCGCAATAGGGAAGAGGCAACATCGCTGGAGAGGTTATCTTGAGTTGACCCCGGCAAATCCGTTTCTGACGGCCACAGGTGGGGATTGCCAGCGACAATGCGCTCCACCCGCCAAGTCGTTCCGGCCTGGTTGAAGGGTGCTACCTGAATAAATCCCCGCAGGCCTCTGATTCCCTCTGCGACATAGGCGGAAAAAGCGTGCTGAAGCGGATTGGGAAATAGACTGAGGCACTTAAGGGGACCATACCAGCGCCGCACCGTGGCAATTTGCTGAGCCGTAGTACAGGCACTGTGATTCTGGGTCTCGAACCCACCACCGGAGTCAATCATCCGGTCAATCGCATCCAGATCACGGTAGTGAAGGGGACGAATAGCTGGGGGCGATTGGGTCGTTAAAGTCATTTAATTGCAGATCACGCTTGAGCTAAAAGCTACCTTTGCCTCTAGGGAATCTATGCAAAGCATAGCCAGATCCTATAGCTAGACGCTAGCACATTTACCGCTTTTAGGCGTGAGCACGGTGGAACAAAATGACGGCTTTGGCCCCTTTCTTTAGCAACTCTACTGAATTTCTGGCATCCGCTAGGGGAATTGGCGGTGCTAATCGATGCCGCCCCTACGGATTGGAGGCTTTGGGCCGAATCAGGACAATTGGGGTCTGCTCGTCGGCGTTACCCGCCGGGTTGGTCATCAAGGCCTGGCGCAGCAGCGATTCGGATAGGTCGGCGGATGCCGCCAACACCTTTACCGCCCGCAGGTCGTTGACGTCGACAATCGCCGCTGACAGTCCGGTTTCTCGCTTGATCTGCTCGACCACCTGCTGTGGATGGTCGGGTCCCAGGACAATGAACTGGTCATAGGGGGGCAGGGTGCCAGTGACGTCGTCGATTAAGCGGGCCTGGTCACCGGCCAAGCGGTAGAAGCCACCGGGGCTGCCGAACACCTTGAGCACCGCCCCCCCCACAAAGGCAAACAGCACCCGCCAGGCCCCAACGATATCTACCAGAGATTGGAGGCCGCAGGCGGTGGCCAAGCTAGAGGTGGGCAAGAAGTAGTAGCACAACCGCTTGGCCAGCCAGCCGGGCTTAATGGTGCTGGGGTGGCGTAGCCGCTCCTGCATGATAGCTAGGGGCGTCTCCCCGATGGTGACGATGTCGTTGGGCTTGGCGTGAGGGGCGACGTAGCGCTTCACCACCTCCACGGGGTCATCCAGGGGCGTTAGCAGGTGGGTGGGAATAGCGAATACCTCCCCAGCGGGGGTGGTGCGGGAGGACAGGGGGCGATCGCGGTCGGGAAAGGCGAGGGGCACCACCACGTGCTGCACCTTGGGGATGCGGCCCTGGGGACCATAGGTCAAGTAGCTGATTTTGATCCAGGCGGACTTCAGCGATCGCAGATCCTCCCCATAAATATCAACGGTGACGGTCAGGCCGGTGGTCTTACCCACTTTGACAATGTAGGCAAACCAGTAGCCGTCGGGGCGGGACTCGGCGTCGGCGTGGTGGGGCTGAACCATTACTCGGTGGGTGACGCCGCTGAGGTCCCCGGAGGACAGCAGGGTCGCTTCCGCCGCGATTTGCGGCACCATAATCTCCAGAGTTTGGGTCTGGTTCTGCAGCTCCAGCTTGCCCACCAGCTGGTAATGCTGCGGCTCGTAGATAGGCAGCTCCCAGGTACCCAGAGTCATCGCCAACTCGTTGCCTGGGCGGCGGCGATACTGCAGCTCGAACGCCGCGGCGACGGCTAGCGCCAGCACCAGCAGGACGGCGATCGCTATGACTCCTCCACTCACGTTGGTCCCCTTTCTCCTCGAAATCTCTCCTCACTATCCCACAGTCTTTGAGCTTTGTAGCGGCTGAGACCTCACCGACTTCTCCCTAGGCGGGCAGAGGGGAGCGACCTAAATCCACCAAAATCACTTAATATTACTTAATGTGAAGGTGGCCATCGCTCAAATAGGGTAGCAGCGGCCTGCTGAGCGGCTTAAGGGCTCATCGGTAGCTCCACTCCCCTACCCGATCTGGGTTAACGGCAGGAAGGCTCAAGGCTACATTCAGTAACTGAAGCGTCTGTTAGGGTCTAGTTTAATTTTGTAGAGTATCGTTTGGTACTGTTGACCTCTTCGCATCGACATCTTCTAAGGAATCGTAATGAAGCAGCTAATTACCGCTGAACGAGCCTGTTTAATCGGGCATTTGGTCGCCATGGCCTTTGGCCTGGCAGGCCTACTGTTAGTGATGCCCAACCCCGACTTTCTCCAGTATCTCCCCGCTGGGGAGGCGATGTTTCGCTGGAGCATGGCCGGCGGCGGTGTGGTCTACATTGTTTTGGGGGCGATCGCCGTTGCCCTGTATGCCTACCGCACAATCGGCCCTTGGGCGCTGCTGGGCTTTGCGATGCCTGCCATCGGCATCTCCTTGGGTAGCGAGCTGCTGGGCACCGGTACGGGCTTTCCCTTTGGCGAATACAGCTACTTGAGCGGCCTGGGCTACAAAATTGCGGGTCGGGTTCCTTTCACCATTCCCTTGTCCTGGTTTTACCTGGGTCTATCGGCCTACCTGCTAGCGCGCTCGGGCTTAGCGGCCAAAGGCGGAGGAGCCAGCGACTGGCTGCGGCAGATCGGGGCAATCTTCTTAGGGTCCCTGTTGCTCACCTCCTGGGACTTTGTGCTCGATCCGGCCATGAGCCAAACCGCGATGCCGTTCTGGTACTGGCATCAGCCGGGGCCTTTCTTCGGCATGCCTTACCAGAACTTCGCCGGCTGGCTGGGTACCGGGGTCGTGTTTATCGGGGTAGCGACCCTGCTATGGAGAGGCCGGGTGCCGGTCCAGCATCAAGACCAGCTCACCCTGCCGCTGCTGGTGTATTTGGGTAACTTTAGCTTTGCCATGGTGATGAGCATGGGGGCAGGCTTCTGGGTACCAATTCTGCTGGGCATTCTCCTCGGTGTGATTCCGGCGGTGCTCTGCTGGCAGCAGGCGCGGGCCAATGTGCCATCAGCAGATCTCGATGAAGCGACCACCCCGATTGCGGCTGAGGCCGTGGGCTTCGGTAGCGGTCAGTGAACCTGCCGGATTATTCGTTTGACTCGAGCGGTACCCCTTGGCTGAGTGCCCTGGGGCTGCTGCTGCTGGCAGTGCAGCTTCCCATGGTGGCAGTACTGCTGTCCCGGCTGCTGGAAGGTCCGGGGCGGCTACCGCCCCTTAAGCCGAACTCCCAGGCGGCTGTCCCGGCGGGGGCCGTCAGCGCCGTTGTGCCTACCCTGAACGAAGTTGCGCGCCTTTCCCCTTGCCTGACGGGTCTAGGGCAGCAGGGGGAGGCCCTGCGGGAAATCATCGTCGTTGACAGCCGCTCCACTGACGGCACGGTGGACTTGGTGGCGCGGTTCCAGACAGATGAGCCCCGGCTACGGCTGGTGACGGACCCACCCCTACCCCAGGGCTGGATTGGCCGTCCCTGGGCGCTGCACAACGGCTTTTTGGAAACCTCCCCCCAGAGCACCTGGGTGCTGGGTCTAGACGCCGACACCCAGCCCCAGCCCCACTTGGTGGACACCTTAATTCATGCTGTGGAAGACCAGGGCTATGACATGGTCTCCCTGTCTCCCCAGTTCATCCTCAAAGGGCCAGGAGAATTTTGGCTGCAGCCCGCCCTGCTGCTGACGCTGGTGTATCGCTTCGGCCCCTCGGGCAGTCGTACGGACGATGCCTCTCGGGTGATGGCTAACGGGCAGTGCTTCTTAACCCGGCGATCGCTCCTAGAGCAGTTGGGCGGCTACGAAAGTGCCCGCCGCTCCTTTTGTGACGATGTGACCCTGGCGCGACGGGCCGCTGAGGCGGGAGCTCGCGTGGGCTTCTGGGACGGGGCCAATCTTCTCAAGGTGCGCATGTACGACGGCGTAGCGGAGCTGTGGCGCGAGTGGGGGCGGTCCCTGGACCTTAAAGACGCCGCCACCCCCCAGCAGACCTGGGGGGACGTGGGCTTTTTAGCGGCGGTTCAGGGGCTGCCGCTGCTGCTGCTGCTGCTGTTTGGAGCCGCTTGGTTAGGGGGAATCCAGACGCCCGTATGCGCAGCGGTGCTAGGGCTCAACGGAGCCCTGCTGGCCGCGCGGGTCGCCCTACTGTGGGCGATCGCCCCCTCCTACGACCGGCACCAGGCCCAAGGTCAGTGGGCCTTTTGGTTGTCGCCATTGGCCGACCCGCTGGCGGCGCTGCGCATTGCCCTGTCAGCGAGCCGCACCCCCACCCAGTGGCGATCGCGGCAGTACGACGGGTATGACGCTGCACCCTGACCCCAGTCGCCCAACCGTAACCCGTAGGGGCGTAGGGCCCTACGCCCTAAAACGCCAAATACCCCAACAAAACCCGTCCACACCATCGCCCCGGCACCAACCATAATTTCGTAAGGGCCCTACGGCGGTATGCCCTGAAACGTCAAACGCCCCAACAAAACCCACCAACAC
>JBCCAG010000140.1:0-7394 GCA_039814955.1 Cyanobacteria bacterium P01_A01_bin.135 | reverse complement strand
CAACACCCAAAACCCCCACCACCGCAGCGTCATCGGCTGGGCCATCAGCAGCATAACCGCCACCCCGTAGCCCCCGCCATCCATGGGAATCAGGGCCGAAATCATGACTCCCAAGGGCCAAATAAAGTAGGCCCACTGGGGCCGCTCCCGCGCCAGTCGCAGGGTCACCAGCCCCACCAGCAGCGTAAACAAGACGTTGAGCTGAAATCCTCCGAATAGAGCGCTGTAGGGCGGCTGGCTCAATAGACCGAAAGCCAACAGCCTTAACCCATAACGGTAGACATCGCGGGTGCGCCGCTCCCCCTGAGCCAGCAGCCAGCAAAATAGCGGAAAGCTTAACCGCCCTAGGTAGCGAAACAGCGGCGTCCCGGGGAAGAAAACCACCCCCACGTGATCGACCACCATCAGCGCAGCGGCGAGCCCCTTGATCACCGCGCTGCGGGCAATCTGCGCTTTAGACGAGAGAGAAGCTGCCATAAACGATCGCCAGGGGTAACGCGGTATGTCATAATATGTAACAGTTTTTAAGGTTCGATCGCATCGTCAATTGCTTTGGTTCAAACCTATTGGCGAATCGCGATAGATAGCACAGGCAGCCTGAGTGTTTCGCCTTGCAACGCCATCCCTAGTCAGAAGACAGCACAGCTAAGAGACAGCACCGCCATGAGCACTGAGGCACCTGAATCCAACAACATCGAGCCGACAGAGCCGACAGCGTCATCCGACGTCGCTGAAGAGCAGGCTGCGCCTGAACCAGAATTTGACCGCTACGAATGCCGGGCCTGTGGCTACACCTACGAACCTCTAAAGGGTGATGGGGACACTGTTCCACCGGGTACCCGATTCGAGGAGCTCAGCGACGCCTGGCGCTGTGTCGTATGCGGGGCCCCCAAGCGGCAGTTCAGCAACGTTGGCCCGGTAGGCAACCCGTCTGGCTTCAAAGAGAACCTAGGCTTTGGCTTCGGCGTCAATACCCTGACCCCTGGCCAGAAAAACCTGCTTATCTTTGGGAGTCTCTTTTTGTTCTTTTTGTTCTTCCTGAGCCTGTACGGCCTCAAGTAGGCCCTTGGCGAAAAACCATCCCCTTTTACTAGCGTTTACGGTACTCCAGTAGTCTAAGCTCACAATGCAACTTCACTTTCCATCAGCCCTGCGGCCCTTCCGGCAGATTGCAGCGCTGTGCGCCATCCTGTTCTTATGCGTCGGCTGCGGCAACGCATACCTCAACTCTCTGGAGGACAATCCGTGGGAAGTGGTGACGCTACCGGTAGACACCACTGTTTTGGACGTGGCCTTTATCGACAGCCAGCACGGCTGGGCTGTGGGCAAGAAGAAAGCCCTGCTGGAGACCACCGATGGTGGTGCCACCTGGGAGGTTGAGGAGCTGCCTCTGGACGGCGAGCAGGTGTATAACCTCAACTCCGTGAGCTTTGAGGGAGAAGACGGTTGGATTGTGGGTGAGCCCAGCCTGCTGCTGCATACGACTGACGGTGGCGATTCCTGGGAGCGGGTGCCGCTGAGCGACAAGCTGCCGGGCACCACCGACACGATCACGGCCCTGGGCACTAACCAAGCTGAAATGACCACCGATGTGGGGGCAATCTACCGCACCGAGGACGGCGGCTACCATTGGAAGGCTATGGTAGAACAGGCGGTGGGGGTCTACCGCAATATCAACCGCTCTCCCAGTGGGGAATATGTGACGGTGTCGGCCCGGGGTAACTTCTATTCCACCTGGAAGCCGGGGCAGAACGCTTGGGAGCAGCACAACCGCGAGAGTTCTCGCCGCCTGCAGAGCATGGGCTTTGGTGGGGCAGACGGGCAGCTTTGGATGCTAGCTCGGGGTGGCTTAGTACGCTTTAGCGACCCTGATAACGTGGAGGAATGGGGAGAGGCGATCTCTCCGGAATTTTCCACGAGCTGGGGGCTGCTGGACCTGGCCTACCGGACGCCGGAGGAGATTTGGGTTTCGGGGGGCAGCGGCAACCTGCTGCGCAGTACTGACGGCGGTGAGACTTGGCTAAAGGACCGCGCGGTGGAGGATGTGCCCACCAACCTCTATAAGATTGTGTTCCTCAACCCCGAGCAGGGATTTGTTCTGGGTCAGGGCAACACGATGTTGCGGTACGTGGGGACGGCTAACGCGGCTTAAGCCTTGTTGCGATCTCCGCACTCTCGTATCATGTTTATTACATCCATTTCTGGGCATTAGTAACGCAAACTGGGAGAGAAATTAGATGGCTGGTACCACTGGCGAACGTCCATTTTCAGATATTATTACGAGCATCCGCTACTGGGTGATTCACAGCATCACCATCCCGGCGCTATTCATCGCGGGTTGGCTATTTGTGAGCACCGGCCTGGCGTACGACGCCTTTGGCACCCCTCGGCCTGACGAATACTTCACGCAGGAGCGCCAAGAGCAGCTTCCCATCGTCAGCGATCGCCTTGACGCCAAGCGTCAGATTCAAGAGTTTAACGGTCAATAGACCAGTTCTGTTTAGTTGAGTAAGGTTTTTAGATTATGACAAGCCAAAGCCCGAACGAGCCCGTCGTATACCCTATTTTCACCGTACGCTGGCTCGCCGTTCACACCCTTGCCGTTCCTTCGGTATTTTTCGTCGGCGCGATCGCCGCAATGCAGTTTATTCAGCGCTAGAGCTTCATCACCATGGCACTCGATAGAAATACCAACCCGAATAAGCAGCCGGTAGAGCTAAACCGGACTTCCCTCTACCTAGGGCTCCTGCTGGTGTTTGTGCTAGGAATTCTCTTTTCTAGCTACTTCTTCAATTAATCCAGCGTCGCAGGGGCGGCGGGCGGTGAGCTGCTGCCGCCCTCGCACCGTTGAAAATTGCTATATTCCACAAGTTTTTAAACAGTTTAGGAGAACAGTATTGTGGCTCAAAGTGGTAAAATTCCCCTCTGGATTGTGGCAACCATTGCCGGCCTAGGCGCGCTGGCGGTGCTCGGCCTCTTCTTCTACGGCGCTTACTCTGGCGTTGGCTCTGCGGGCTAAACTCCGTGGCGTCAGCCTTAAAGCTGTCCTGACTGGGGACAATGCGCTTGAATGATGCCTTGTATTGAGGCTCCCGGCACCGGGAGCCTTCGCTGTTTGGGAAGAAATACCAGTGAAAACCAGTATTTGTGCCATTGGGGTACTGTCCGTTGCGCTCGCCGTCGTCCAGCCAGCGGCGGCGGATACCCTCAACGAGTTTCAGCGGCAGGTGGAGGGCCAGCTCAACGACGCCCAAGCCGTCCTAGAGCAAAAGGGCTACACCCTAGTTGAGCGGTACATCGACCAGCAGGGCCTGGGGGAAACTGAGTCTCGCGATCGCCCACTGCAGCTTGACCCGCGCAGTGACTACGTGATTACGGCGGTGTGCGATTCTGACTGCGACGATTTGGACCTGGTGCTGTACGCGGCGGGCAGCGAAGTGGCCCGAGATACGGCTTCTGATGCATATCCGGTGCTGGCGCTGCAGCCCCAGGCCCAGACCCACGAGCTGGAAGTGACAATGTACGGCTGTGGGGCTGAGCCCTGCTATTTTGGGTTCAGCGTGTTTCGCCAAGCTGCTCGCTGATGGGCCTAATCCCCGCCGGTGAGCATTTCTACGCTGCGGTTAGCTCAACTACCTGACCCGCTACAAACGGCAATATCGCCTCGTTGCGGCTGTGGCCCTCGGTAAACGCCACCAGCATAAACGGCGGCAGGCCCGGTACCTCTACGTATGCGGCATCGTGGCGCACCCGGCTCGTGAATCCTGCCTTAGACCACACCTGGGCCGCCTCCGGCAGGCCGCCCCCTAAAAAGCCCGTCACCTGGTTCTCCGGGTCTTGCGCCTGGAGCACTGGGTCTAGGCTGCGGAACATCAGCTCCATCATTTGCTCCGAGCGCTGGGGGGAGACCGCCACCCCGCCGACGATGCTGTGCAGCAGCCGCGCCGCGGCTTCGGTGGTCAGCCGGTTGCGATTTTCCATCATGGGGCCCAAGAAAGCTTTTTCCCGTCCATAGGGGCCGTCGCCCCAGGTCTTTTGATTGACGTTGATGGTGTCTAGCTCCTCCCAGCCGAAGGTTTGGAAGTAGCGGTTCACCAGGTTGCGCTGGTGCTGCCAAGATTTAAAGGGGCCGGGGGGCAGCTCCGGGCCGCTGGTGGTACCGGTGAGGGTATCGACCATCAGGCCCGTGGCGTCATTGCTGGAATCCACAATCATATCGGCGATCGCCCGGTCTAGCTCGGCGCTCTGGGGCACCATGGCGTTTTCTAGCCAGGCGTGAATGGCCACTAGGTAAAATAGCTTCACCACGCTGGCCGGGTAGATGCACTCCACCCCCCGGTAGGAGAACCCCCGCACCGGAATTTGCCAAAAGTCCTCTGGGGCGATCGCCCCGCCTGTATTGACGGGCACCGGGTCGTCGTAGAGTATCCAAGTAAGGGCAATTTGATTGCGCGCCAGCTTGGGAAACTCTGACCAAATTTTCTCCAGCAGGCGATCGCCCAGTTCTTGCAGTGACGGATCCCGACGAAAAAACGGCATATGCCTTCTCCCAACCAAACCTGCTACGCCTGCCAAGTGCCCCTAAACCTCTACAGCACCCCGGAACTGGGGGAGCTAGCGACCCAGGCGGCAGCGGGACGACAACTGCGTATCTTATCACCCCCCGCGGCATTGGAGGTTAGAGGGAACCGCGAAGCTGAGTCGGTGCAGGTTCTGCTATGGGAGGATGACTACCCCGGCTGGATAAAGGTAGAGGACCTGAAAACCCTGCGCCCCAAGCCGGTGCCCGCTAGCCCTCTAGGCTTAACCCGCGCGCAGATCAGCGATCGCCTGCCGGATGTGATTGCCTTTGCCGAAGCGGCCATGGCCCAGCCCAATATCTACCTGTGGGGCGGCACCCTGGGCCCCAACTACGACTGCTCCGGCCTGGTGCAGGCAGCCTTCGCCTCGGTGGGGGTGTGGCTCCCCCGGGACTCCTACCAGCAGGAGGCGTTTACTGAGCCGGTGTCCTGGGACGCGGTGCAGAGGGGGGATTTGATCTTTTTTGGCGGCGATCGCACTACCCATGTGGCCCTCGCCTTGGATAGGGAGCGCTACATCCATAGCTCGGGTAAGGACCAGGGGCGCAACGGCATTGGCGTTGACGTTTTAAGTGAGGCGGGGGATACGGTGAGCCAGGCCTACTTTCGCCAGCGGCGGCGGGCCGGGCGGGTAATGCAGAGCTACCGGGCCACAGGGGAGCCCTTCCAATGCTAAAGCGCTTGAAGCCCTTTGTGCGCTGGGCAATCTTGGGGGGGACGCTGTTTTTCTTGGTGCAGGCGGTGAAGGGCCATTGGCAAGAGGTGGCGGCCCTGCGGCTGGGGGCTACCGGATGGCGGTGGCTGGGGGTGGCCCTGGCGGTTACCCTGGTGGCCCATGTGTGGACGGGCTGGGTGTGGGGTTGGATTCTAGGGGCTTTGGCTCAGCCGGCGCGGGCGGGCTGGAGCACCCTGGTGTACCTGAAGACCAACATCGCCAAATACCTGCCGGGGAACGTATGGCACTTTTACGGGCGGGTAATGGCGGCCAAGGCGGCGAATATTCCGGTGGCGGCTAGCGTGGTGAGCGTGGTGCTGGAGGCACTGCTGATGGCGATCGCGGCCCTGATGGTGGCGCTGCTGGGGAGCCAGTATGGGCTGCTGCAGTGGGCGGGGCTGTTGCTGGGGTTAGGGCTGGTGCATCCCCGGCTGTTGAACCCGGTGCTGCGGCGGCTGGCCCGTTCTAAGGGGAGGTCTCTTAGCGCCATAGGAGCTGCTAAATCGTCCCCGGCGACCGGCATGTCGGCTGAGCCTGGGAAGGCGCAGGCCAATACGGCCCCGGTTCTAGCGCGCTATCCGGTGAAGCCGCTGTTGGGGGAGCTGGTGTTTTTGCTGCTGCGGGGGGCGGGTTTTTTGGCGGCGGTGCGGGCATTTGCGCCGCTGCCTTTGGTTGACCTGCCGGTGCTTTTGAGCGGCTTTAGCTTGGCCTGGATGCTGGGGTTGGTAATACCTGGGGCACCGGGAGGGATCGGTGTGTTTGAGGCAACGGCTTTGGCGCTGCTGGAACCAGTATTACCGGCTGCCGAACTGCTGGGGGCGATCGCGGTTTATCGGCTGGTGAGCACGGTGGCGGAGGCAATCGGGGCAGGGGTAGCGGGTTTGATGCTGCGCAATGGGGATGGAACTTGATCAGCTAGGGGCAGTCGCTTGAAGGGAGGTTCGCAGCATCGTTTTAGCCTAAACAAAGGCAATATCGCGATCCATTACTAGGGAGTTACCAGCGCCACCTATAACTACTGCAGTCATGGTACTTCCCTTCCCACTGTAGGCAATGATCGCATTATCATCGTCATCAATAATTGTATAGTCGCTGGCGCTGCCTCTTAAGAAGATCTTGTCCCCTTCTAAATGATCAAAATCTTGGATGGTTGCATAAGTACTGAAATAACCACCGGAGTGAAAAGAAAAAATGCTTGAATGGGTAAGACGAAATTCGTCAGCGCCTGAGGATCCTACAAGGGTGTCCAAACCGCTGTAGTCAATCAGTTGATCATCACCCTGTCCACCAATTAGCAAGTCGCTACCGGTTCCACCGATTAACGTATCATTACCGTCTGCGCCAATCAGCGTGTCGTAACCAAGGCCGCCATTGAGGCTATCTGCTCCATCTTGTCCAAACAGACGGTCGTCGCCGGCAGAGCCAAACATATCGTCGTTACCATCACCCCCGTATAGTGAGTCGTCTCCCCCCAAGCCATTGATAGTGTCGTTGTGGGTAGAGCCTTCAAGCGTATCTTCTCCGCTGGTTCCGTCAATTAGCTGGCCGAGCCCATCGGTAGGCGTTGGAATAGCAAACATGATTTTTTGACTCTAAGTAATGCGTCGTTTTGCATCGGTTTTGCATCCGATAGTTTTACGTTAGAGCTAAGCTTTGTGTTGGTCATTACCTAAAAAGTCACTACTTCTAGGCGAAAAACTTACCTAATTTGTCACTGGATGTCACTTAACCAGTAGAGACCCGTAAGGAGGGCGGTACAGCCATACTGAGGATCCAGCCTGCCGAAGACAGATAACCTCGAAGAAACCTACCGTTTCTTAGAAGAGTTGCTGGTCTGCCGCTATTTAATTTTGGCTACGCACTGAATCGTTTCAAAGGAACTTACTGCGGTAAGTCCTCTAGCAATTTTACCGTTTGGCTGGCCCATTGCTCGTTGCCTTGGGCTTCGAATAGGGTTCGGGCGTAGTCTAGTACGCGGCGGGCGTCGGTGTACTGCTGCTGTTGGACGAAGATTACCCCGGCGCTGTAGTAGGCGCTGGCATAGGTGGGGTTGGCTTGGGTGGCTTGGCGGAAGGCATCTAGGGCCTCGGCGTATTGCT
>JBCCAG010000786.1:0-2236 GCA_039814955.1 Cyanobacteria bacterium P01_A01_bin.135 | reverse complement strand
GCGCCGGGGTCAAAGGATTGGATGCCCTGCTCAATGGCCCATTCGATGGGGGTGTAGTAGCAGGCATTGAAGTGCAGGCAGTCGATGTCCTCATGGGAGCCCCAGTAGCGCCCGTACAGGTTCTCCCCTTTGTACAGGCAAAAGGACATACCCACGGGGTCCCCGTCGGGGGCATCTGCGGGGTAGGCGGCGGCGAACATGACGCGATCGCGGTAGCAGTGGTCAAGCTGCTCAAAAAAGCGGCGGGTTAGATACTTGCTGCCCCACCAGCCAAACTTATCGCAAGTGTCGGCGTAAAAATCATGCATTAGCGGGAACATGAAAGATGGGATTTCTCCCCCCGCCAGCACCTTCATCCGCAGCCCTGACTTCTCCACGGCTTTGCGCTCCCGCTTAATATTGCGCCGCTGGTTAGCGTTGAACTGCTGCAGGTAATCGTCGAAGCTGGTGAAGCCATTATTCTGCCAGATGTAGCTGTGGTGCCTCCAGGCCATGAACCCCATCTGCTCCATCAGCGATCGCCACTGCGGGTCCACATACAAGAAATTACAGCCTGATACCCGGTAGCGTTTGCAAAACTGGTCAATTGCCGCCACCATCATCGCCGTAATTTCCAGCTCGTCTTCACCAGGGGCAATTAAAAAGCGGTAGCCCTCAGCGGGGGTAAAGGGAGACATTCCCAGGAGTTTTGGGTAGTACTGCACCCCCAGCCGGTGGGCCAGGTCCGCCCACTGGTGGTCAAACACAAATTCGCCGTAGCTGTGGCCCTTGATATACATGGGGGCTGCCCCCACCAGGTCCCCGTCTCGCCACACCGTTAGGTGATGAGGTTGCCAGCCAGCTTGGGCAATAGCGCTACCTGAAGTTTCCATGGCATTGAGCCAGCTCCACTCTAGGAACGGGGTGGCGAGGGGCAGCGCCATGGCGTCCCAAGCCTGCCGGGGGATCTCGGCCATCTGGCCCATCCAAGAGACGGCATAACGGGTCTGGGGTTGATTGACCATAGTGAAAAATTAGCGACAGCAACCGGTGCGGAGAGCTCGCTTACCACACCCAGAGAACGGAGCATGTGGCGGGTTAAGCGACTAATACAAACGAGGGAAGTATTGCCCCTCTTTCATAGCGTACTGATTTGATATACTCCCCGTCCTAAAGGGCGAGGATTCTGGGGTCAAACAGCGGTCGCGGGCTGAGCCCGTCTTACACCACCTAGCCCATGAGTTGATGCCCCAACCCGTTCGATATTCATGGATGCGTTATGGTCCCGGTCGTGATGAGCGCTGCAGCTAGGGCAGTCCCATTCACGTTGTTTTAGGTCCAGTCGCTTCAGCACATGCCCGCAGGATGAGCAGGTTTTGGAGCTCGGAAACCACTGGTCGATGAAAGCAACGAGCTTGCCCTTTTTCTTGGCAACCCACTGCAGGAGTTGAAGGAACTCAGCTAGGGCTAAGTCGTGAACCTTGCGCCCCCACAGTTGCGCCATACCCTTTAGGTTCAGCGTCTCAAAGTAGAGCGCATCGTATCTATTGGTGAGCGCGTGGGCTAGCTTCCAAAACCAGTCCCGCCGCCGGTTGGCAACCGCCTCATGGCAGCGGGCTAGATGCAGACGCGCCCGCTCACGGTTGGCCGAACCTTTGCGCTTGCGCGATAGGCTGCGGCTCGCTTGGCGCACGTCTTTGAGCGCGGCCTTTAGGAACTCAGGGGAGCGAATCTGGGTGCCATCGGATAGAGTGAGAAACGTCTTCAATCCAAAATCAGCGCCAGCGGCTTTACCCGTCTCGGCGCTGGAGACTAGCTCGCTCTCCTGGTCTACCACTACGGTCATGAACAGCTCCCCTAAGGGGGTGCGCTTCACCGTGACGGTTTTGACCTTACCCTCGATTTCTCGTGAGTTCCAATACTGATAGACTCGGCTACCTATCTTGACGCGACCACCATTGAGGAATTTATAGCCCGCCTGCTTCAGGGTAAAGGATTTGTATCTCTTCACCTTCTTGAAGTTGGGCGGGCGTACTCCCTGGCCGTGGTGCTCAAAGAATACCTTGTAGGTTCTATCGATGCGCTCAGCAATGTCCTGCACTGCCTGCGACCCTACCAACTGCCAGAACGGTTTGTGCTTGCGAATGCGGGCGATATGGCCTTTGAGCTTGTTGGCGCTTAGGTGCTTGCCCCACATTCTGTAGTAGCGCTTATGCAAGGCTATACAGTGATTATAAATACAGCCAGCGGCGTTTAT
>JBCCAG010000507.1:0-3673 GCA_039814955.1 Cyanobacteria bacterium P01_A01_bin.135 | reverse complement strand
ATGGAAGACCCCGAGTCGGCCATTGTATTTGTGCGCACTCGCCGCACCGCCGCCGACCTCACCCGCCAGCTGCAGGCGGCAGGCCACAGCGTCGATGAGTACCACGGCGACCTGAGCCAGTCCCAGCGAGAGCGGCTAATGCTGCGCTTTAAGCAGCGGCAAGTGCGCTGGGTCGTAGCCACCGACATCGCCGCCCGCGGCCTGCATGTGGATGACCTCACCCATGTGATCAACTATGACCTGCCGGAGAGCCCCGAGAGCTACGTGCACCGCATTGGCCGCACGGGCCGGGCCGGTAAGGAAGGGGTAGCCATCAGCCTGGTGCATCCCCTGGATAAGCACAAAATCCGATCCATCGAGAAACACACTAAACAAAAGCTGGAGTGGACTAATATCCCCACCCGCGCTGACATTGAAGCCCGCCACCTGCAGAAGCTGAAGGCGGAAATGGAGGCGGTGCTGGTGGGGGAGCGAGTGGCCTCCTTCTTGCCCATCGTCTCCCAGCTTAGCGAGGACTATGAGCCCAGAACCGTGGCGGCGGCGGCGCTGCAGATGGCCTACGACAAGATTCGCCCTCAGCAAACCCGCGTGGAGCACGAGCCGTCTCCCAAACCGCGATCGCGGCGCAACCGCTCTGGCTCCCGGCGCAGCAGCCGTGGTCCCAGCCGTGGTCCCCGCAACTCGGTGCCGTCTAACTCAAATTGAATTTCGTTGAAGTGCCCCCCAGTGGGGGGGCGCTTCGACGAAGATCAGGCGAGCGCCTCAATCAGCGCTCCGACTTTATCCCAGGCCGCTCCGCTGGCGATGATGTCGCGGGCCCGGTTAAACTGCTTGGTGTAGGTCTCTATGCCCGGCTCCCCCACCTGGCCAGAAGTGGTCAATGCCAAGGCCGCGTTGAGAGCTACCACATCCTGCTGAGGCTGGGTGCCTTTGCCCTGCAGCACCGCCTTGAGGATGGCGGTATTCTCCGCCAGCTCGCCGCCCCGCAGGGCAGCAGTGGGTGCTTTGGCGATCCCCAGCGCCTGTGGGTCAAGAGTCATGGGTTTCACCTGCCCTTGCCACACCACCGCCGTGTGGGTGACATCGGCCAGCCCTGCCTCATCCAAACCTTCTTGGGCGTGGAGCACAATGGCGCAGGGGCGCTGCAGCTCGTTCAGCGCTTGGGCCACCGTGGATACCAGACCCGCATGGTATACCCCCATCACTTGCCCAGTAATCGGCAGCGGGTTGACCAGCGGCCCCAGCAGGTTGAACACCGTACGCACCTTGAGGGCTTTACGGAAGGGCACCACGGACTTCATGGCCGGATGCCAGCCGGGGGCAAACAAAAAGGTGATCCCCGCCGTCTTCACCGCCGCTTCCACTTTCTCAAGCGGTGCCCGCAGGTTGATCCCCAGCCCCTCTAGCACATCGGCGGACCCTACCTTGCTGGAGGCGGCGCGATTGCCGTGCTTGGCAACGGGAATGCCCGCTGCTGCCGCCACAAAGGCCACGGCGGTGGAGATATTAAACGTGGAGGCCCCGTCGCCGCCGGTACCGCAGGTGTCGATCAGAGGCGTTGGAAAGTCGGTTAGGGTTTTGGGTTGGGACTGGCTTTGCAGCACCTGGGCCATGCCGGCTAGCTCGCTAGGGGAGACGTTTTTAGCCTGAATGGCGGCAAGAATGGCTCCGGACATGACGGGGGAGATGGCTTCGCTGAGCCACCCCTGCATTAGGGTTGAGGCCTGCTCGCGGCTGAGGGATTCTTTGTCGAGCAGCTGCTGCAGGAGGCTGGACCAATCGTAGGTGGTGAGATCGGATTCGGGTGGCATAGGTGGGCGGTGAATTGGGATGGATGGGCGAGCGGTGGGATATGGGCGGGGCAGGTTTAGCAGCAACCTGCTGGACTTATCCAGAGCATATCAACGAAACCTGCCCGTACGGATGAGGTCGGATTCGGGTGGCACGGATAAATTGGGATGGATGTATATGTGGCGAATGGTATCATGCGCCCAAATGGGCAATGCGCCCTGCTAACCGCCATCTCTGCGCAACTGGCATGAAATTTTTTGAAAAACCCAGCCCCGACCAGAGCGATCGCACCCCGCCGGGGCAGTATCTCACCAAGGGCTTTCCGGTGCTCACCTATGGCCCCACCCCTCCGGTGAGTAAAGACACCTGGCAGCTCAAGGTGGGGGGCAGCGCTGCGGCTAAGACCTTCACCTGGGACGACATGATGGCCCTGCCGCAGCAGGAGTTCACCTACGACTTCCACTGCGTCACCCGCTGGTCCAAGCTGGATGCCACCTGGCGAGGCATCAAAGTCACCGACGTGATGGCCCAGATTGCTCTGCAGCCCAGCGCCACCGCCGTGATGCTGCACTGCTACGGGGACTACACCACCAACCTCACCCTGGATGACTTTGTGCGGGAAGACAACTTCTTTGCCTACGAGATGGCGGGTAAGCCCCTGCCCCCGGACCACGGCGGACCGATGCGGGTGGTGGTGCCCCATCTGTACGCCTGGAAGAGCGCCAAATGGATTAGTGAGCTAGAGTTTTTGGACGAAGAGGCGCTGGGCTTTTGGGAGCGCAACGGCTACCACCGCCGGGGGGACCCTTGGAAAGAAGAACGGTACGCTGGCCGGTAGGGGCGTCCGGCCGGACGCCCCTACCGGCAGCCCAAACTGTCCCGCGTCGCGATCCCGGTAGTGGGATTCGTGCCCGTTGCCCCCTCGCACAGCACCTTGGTCCAGTAGCGGTCCAAAATAGCGTTGGAGAAATCCGCGCCGTCGGCCTTCACGTCATTAAAGGTGCTGCTGCTGAGGATGGCGTCCTCAAAGATGGCGTTGGTCAAGTCCGCCTCATCAAAAATTACCCGGTCAGCAAAGGCCTGGGTCAAGTCGGCGTCGGATAGGTCAGCGCCAACGAACGAGGCTTTGGTCAAAATCGTGCCCGAGAGATCCGCGCCGGAGAAATTTGCTCCCCGGCTCTCTGACCCTGCTAGGGAGGTACCCGAAAGGTTCTTGTTGGAAAAGTCGCGAAACTTGAGGTCGCTGAGGGTGTAGTTGATCTGGTTGTCTTGGGCTTGGGCTGGCATCGACCACGACCCCACTACCAGGGCAACCGTTAGGGCGATCGCCCCAATCACCTTCATCCAGCGATTGATCAGCATAGCGTTTTAGAGGTCAATTACTTAGGCAAAGCGCAGCTTGGCAGTCTCCAGCGAGGGGGCGCCAGTTAGGACGCGCCAGCTAGGGTTTGGCCGTGTTGCGAGTGTAGCACCCTACGGCCCTCCCGCCATGCGCCCCAGAGGTTACCCCGCAGCAGCAGCGATACCGCATGCAGCGATCGCAGCTCGGTAGAGTCGGGGGCCAAGGTCACAGCCTGCCGCAGGGCGCGCTCAGCCGCGACGGGGTGCAGGGCGTAGAGGTGGACGAAGCCGAGGTAGCCGTGGGCGTAGGGGTTTTGGCTATCTTGCGCGGTGACCTGCTCTAGGGAGGCGATCGCCCCGGCGGCATCCCGCTGCAGCACCTGGGCGAGAACCAGGGCGTAGCGGAGAGAGAGGGCGTCGGGAAACTGGGCGAGGCGGTGGGTAAGGCTGACTTCAGCGTCGGCTAGGTAGCGCTGGGTGGGGTCGTACAAGCTGAGCCGCCCCACTTGGTCAAACACAGGGCCGAGGGCGTCGGGGCCTT
>JBCCAG010000439.1:0-4054 GCA_039814955.1 Cyanobacteria bacterium P01_A01_bin.135 | reverse complement strand
CCTTGCGGGCAGCTTAGCGGTCCTCGTAGGGCTCACAAAAAGGAACAAAGGCTCGCCGTATGTAAAGATTTAATGCGAGTTGCCACCTTTTCTTGAGCCAACTCTAAATACAGCGCAGGGCGCGCCATAATGACTCTAGATACAGTTGGTTAGGGGCATCTTTAGCATGGCACTTTGTGCGAGATTTGCGCTGTATTTATGCGGATTGCTTTGACGTTCCAGCGCAGTCCAATACCTGCATTGCACTAGTGAATGTTACGGTAGCTTGTATAGACCAAGCGTCAGGTTGGTCCGGCCCTACAGTCAGTAGAGCTTTTCGATAGGCTTTGCTCGCCGCAATCAATATCTCGATTGATGGGATGGGTTCGCTTGGCAATAGCCTTATTTCAGTCTTCTTGATCTTCTATCAGCGGCTCCTTTAAAAAATGGGCCTGCGGGCTCAGTCAGCCTAGAAAGGAACACCATGTTTCTTAGAAGGCGGTCTGGGCCGGTTTCAGAGCGCTTGCCGATAGCGCTTGCTAATGACATCACCATTCACTGCAAGGTACCACTCCAATGACATACCAAGAGCGATTAAACCCCTGGGTAGTTCAGCAGCAGTCCAGTTCTTCCAAGGTGTGGGCCCGTTTCAGACGACCCAACGATGCTGAAGCCTATCGGGTGGTGCTGCAGTCTCAACATCCCCATATGGACTTCACAGTGGCCTTTATCACGGCCAATGGCGTCAGCCGACCGGTCTCCCTCGGCAGTAACACCCCGTAGGTGGGACGTTAGGGGCGGCGCAGTGCAGCGGACGGTCGCTTCCCTATCGATTTGAAACTAGGGATGAGGAGAGCGCCGCAAGTAAATGTAGCTATCAGGGGGCGCTCCCCCTTGCCTTAATTGCGGCTATGCATTTATTGCTGATTTGGCTCATTCGCCATGCCCTCCCATTCTGCGCTCCCCGACAATCCACTGCCCAAGGCGGTGAATGCTGCTCTCCTCGAGCAGCTTGTGGCCCATATTCAACAGCAGCCCCAGCAGCGTATCCCTTTTGCTGAGTACATGGCCTGGGTGCTCTATCACCCGCAGCATGGCTACTACACCAGCCGCATCCCCATTGGGGAGCAGGGCGACTACATTACTTCCTCTAGCTACGGGGCCGATTTTGGGGAGCTGCTGGCGGCGCAGTTTGTGCAGCTATGGCAAGGCCTGGACTGCCCTGATGAGTTTACCCTAGTGGAGCAGGGGGCGGGACAAGGGCTGCTGGCGGCGGATATTTTGGTCTATCTGAAGCAGCATCACCCCGAGTTTTTTGACGTCCTCACCTACCGGATCGTTGAGCGATCGCCTCGCCTTGGGGCAGATCAGCAGCAGCGGCTGGCGGTGGCCCTTCCGGGATGGGATGGGGTACAGTGGTGCGCCTGGTCAGAGATTCCCAAAGAGTCGCTGACGGGGTGCATTTTCGCCAACGAGCTGGTAGACGCTTTTCCGGTGCACCGCGTCCAGGTGCAGGCGGGGGCGCTACAGGAGATCTACGTGGCGATCGCTGAGGTAGCCACTGTGGCCACTAACGATATGGCCGCCAGTGATGCAATGACTCCCCCATTTGTAGAGCAGGTGGCCGACTGCTCTACACCAGCGCTGAGGGAGTACTTTCGGCGGCTGGATATCCCCATTGAAACCTACCCCGATGGCTACACCACCGAAGTCAATCTGGCGGCGCTGGACTGGCTCGCTGAGGTGGCGGGCCACCTGCGCCAGGGCTACCTAATCACCATCGACTACGGCTACCCCGCCGAGCGCTACTACCAGCCCACCCGCTCCGGGACGCTACAGTGCTACTACCAGCACCACCACCACTCTGATCCCTACCAGAATCTCGGCCACCAGGACATCACGGCCCATGTAGACTTCACCACTCTGCAGGCAGCCGGCCAGCGGTGCGGCCTTGAGACCGTTGGCTTTACCCAACAGGGCTTGTTTTTGATGGCGCTGGGTATGGGCGATCGCCTCAACGAATTGTCGGAAGGCGATCGCTCGGTCAACCAGATCATTCAGCGGCGTGAAGCACTGCACGCGTTGATCAGCCCCATGGGCCTAGGAAATTTCGGGGTCCTCGTTCAGGGGAAAGGGCTTCCGAGCAGTGCACCTCTCCCCCGAGGGCTACAGGTCCCTAACTGGGGCCAGGCTTTGGCCTAAATCTGGCCTAAATTACTGGCCCAGCTCCCGCCGCGCCTGCTCCAGCAGCGCTAAGGTGATCACCTCAATGTCCTGCTCTAGGGCTAGCCGCTCTATCTGCCGCCGTGCTTGAGCGCGAGCGAAAAAAGGAATCTGCTGCAGCTTTTGCTGCGCCTCAACGGACCACTGGACTGCATCTGAGTTGAACGGTTCCATCGCGTCTCCTTAGCTGAGTTAAGCCGCCTTATGACTGACGTTGTAGTACTGGGTCGGGGCAGTGAAGCCAGCTGCGCGGCCCATCTCGCTAATGGCCTTATTGGTGTCAAAGTAGACCTGCCAGTAGTGGTCATTGTGGCAGTAGGGGCGCACCGCCAACACCGTACCCGCCAAATCGAACCCAATCACTATCGCATCCTCTTCGTTGCTGGGTGACGCCGTTTATTTTTTCTTAAAGGCTCGTAGTGAGCCGATACAATTTGCCAATGGGCACCTCGACAAATTGATGCTTGGCGGTCTTCGAGACGGCTGCGTCTAAATGAGAATACCGCGGACTCGCACTACACCAAGCGCTGCCGTAGCTTTGCCGACACCGTATCGATGATAGCTACGGTAATAATCAAAATAATCATGATGGCGCAGACCTCCTGGTACTCAAAAGCCCGGAAGCTTTGATACAACGACACACCAATACCACCAGCGCCCACAATCCCCAACACCGCTGCCGATCGCACATTGGACTCAAAGCGATACAAGGTAAACGAGGTCCACAGGGGAATCACCTGGGGAATCACCCCAAAGATAATCTCCTGGGTCTTACTAGCGCCCGTCGCCCGAATACCGTCCACTGGCCCCACCTCAATGGCTTCGATGGCCTCAGAAAATAGCTTCGCCAAAATCCCCGCCGTATGGATAAACAGGGCCAGTACTCCAGCAAAGGGACCCAAACCTACAGCAACAACAAAAATTAGCGCAAACACCACCTCGTTAATGGCCCGCATCGCGTCCAGCAGCCGCCGAATTGGGAACACGATCCAAGGCGGACAAATATTGCTAGAAGCCAAAATGGCCAGCGGCACCGCCAGCAGCGCCGACAATAGGGTCCCCCAAATGCCCATGGCTACTGTCTCCAGGGTGTCCTGCAGGTAAGAGCGCCAGTTGGTAAAGTCCGGGGGAAAGTAACGGGTAATGTACTCGGCCATAGTGCCGCTGCCCTCGAACAGCTCCACAAAGCTCAGGTCGCTGAGCCGTCCGGCGTAGATCAAGACGGCGATCGCCAGCAGCAGGTAGCCAATGCGCAGCGGCGTAACCAGGGGCCGCTCTTTGGCCAGCATGTCGTGGGCGGCGGGGGTAATGAGGAGGCCGTCGGTGCGGAGGGTTGTGGGGTTAGTCATAGTGCGTTTAAAGCAAGCAGGGGCTTTCCTGTTGGAAAAACCCCCTTGCTCGTGGACTATCTTACAGAGATTCGAGCTCCTTGTTCAGCTCATCAATCTGAGCCTGCTTTTCTTCCTCGCTGAGGTTACCGTCGTTCTGCACTTCCATCATCTTGCGGCCAATGTCTAGCTCGCGGATGGTGTTCCAGTCCTCATCAGCCGCCGCATCAAAGCTCTGCCAGCCCAGGGGCTCCAGCACGGAAGCGTCCTGGTAGTTGTAGAAGAAGTCTTGCATTTCGCTCTTCAGGCAGTCGGGCAGGTCGCTGCGGTAGGCCAGTGGGTCACTGGGGATAACAGGGGAGGTCCAGATGATTTGGATGTTCTCGAAGGCCTCGGGGTCGCCCTGCTCAATCTTAGTCATGCTTTCGCTGTTGTTGGTGGCCACATCCACCTGATTGTTGGCGATCGCCTGGGCCGTTGCCTCGTGGCTGCCGGCAAATACTAGCTCCTCAAACGCCTCGTTG
>JBCCAG010000503.1:0-3685 GCA_039814955.1 Cyanobacteria bacterium P01_A01_bin.135 | reverse complement strand
GACGATCCCCTATTTGCCTAGTAGCGCTGCGGTTGGCCTGGGTCTAGGCGCTGAGCAGCAGCCCCTCAGCCCGGCAGAAAACCTGATTCGACAAAACCCGCTGCCAGAGGACGGTGAATAATGGGAAGATTTCTCTCTAGCCGGGCACAGAAGCTGCTCACCTACCCCTTAGCGGGGATCGGCTTGATGATGGGGGGCTACGGACTGCACAGCGCCCTTACCCCCGACTACACCGTCGACGACCAGGTGATTGCAGACTTATATGATCAGGCCCAGCAGTGGGAATCATTCACCCTCACCGAGTCCATGTCCAAGCGGGTGGAGGGGCTAGCGATCGCCTCGTTGGGTTTGGTCGCCATCGGCAGTGCGATCGCCCTCAGCAACGCCGAGCCCAACCGATTGGTGCCCGAAAACGACAATCAGACGCCCTTGGTGCTCCCCTCGCCTCAGGAGACCCGCGAAACTTTAATTAACCGGCTGAAGGTACTGCTGTCCAATGAGCTGTGGCTGAAGCAGGTGATTGGGGCTCCGCTGATCATTATTACTGGGGGCATGGGGGGTGGTAAAAGCAGCATCGCCAACGCCATCGTGGTACTGAGACAGATCTTAATGGCCAACGATGCTCTAATCTTTGACCCCGACGCCGATGAGGATCTAGCGGCGGGCACTTGGCTGACGGGCCAGGTATTTGGCACCGCCAAGCAAGGAGACTTCGGCGATATTGCCCGGGCCTATCTCCCTCTGGCCCTATCGGGGCGCACCAAGGGGGAGCCTGCCGTTAGCGTGATTTTTGATGAGGTCTCCAAATGGGAGCGGCTCTACAACCTCGGCAATGAGATTACCCAACTTGTGCAGTTCGGGGCTCAAGACATTCGCAAGAAGCGGGTGCAGTACATCTTTGTGCTCCACGCCGATGCGCAGATTACAGCAGACATGATCCACAGCCAACTGCCGCCGGGACTGCTGACCTCCTTCACCACTCAGGCGGCGATCGTCCAAGTCCCTGTAAAGGCAGACGACTTCGGCAATCCGGAACCGATGGGCTGGGTTCGCTTTAAGGCCCCTAACGAGCCAGACGTCAAGGATAACTACAAGCGCTACGCCGTTCCAGCTCTCTTGCAGCCCCAGGGCCTACGGGACGAGAGCCAAAAGATTTTGGAGCACCTAGGGATTAAGCCCGACGTCAACCCCGGTCAGCTGATCACTCCCGAAATCGAGGAGCTGATTGGCCGCAGGCTCAACCTACGGGACCCAGAAAATATTGACCGCCTCAACCGGCTTATAGAAGGGCCCACGGCTCCCGGTATCGATGCGTCAGAAAACCGCCGCGCTAGCGTCGATTGGCGCTATATCCCCCATTCCAAAATTGCGGTGGCCTTTTTCCGGTATATTTTTAGCGCCGACAGCCCGCTGAAGTCCGGCGAAAACGACTTTGATGTAGCGAGGCTGTCGGTGTGGAGCAAGAACAAGAACATCGAAGCCAATAGCTTTAGCGCCTTTTTGGATATGCTCAACTACTTCAATTTGGGCCGCTATACCACAGAGGATAAGACTCGGTGGACCCCCTCCATCTCTCCAGATAGCCTGCCGCCAGAAGACGCCTAGCCGGGCTCCCGTCCCTCCGCAAATCCCACAGGATTATGATATATTCCTAGCCTGAGATCGCGGTCCTGGGCTAAGATGGGCGTGGCAATCCATGTCCTATAAGTCCAGATGCGTGAGGAGACCCCATGACGGACCGCAACGACGACCACGTCGTCATCAATATGGACGGTGAAGATGTCACGCGCTACCGTCGCTCAGGGCCAATGTCTGAAGTGGGTCGCGGCATGGGCAGTATTTTTTGGGGCATCCGTAACCCTATTCGTACCGGATTGAGAGGGTTCGGCCTGTTCTGCTCAGTCATGGGGCTAATCACCGTCGGCGCCGGGGTTATCTACATGGTGCAGGGGAATCAGGGGCCCACTCGCCTTAGCTCCCACCCGATAGAACTGGGCCGCTGGGGGGCTAGGAACCTGGTTTCTCCTGTCCTCGATCCCCTACTGGGGCGACCCGAATCAACTCCTGAGAACGTGATTACCAATTCTCCCAGCAGACCCGTTGAGTCCTTAGAGGACCTTTACCGCCGGGATACGACTGAGGAGTAGGAATGGCCCGGATTACGATTGTTAACCAGCGGCTGTTTGCATCGCCCCAAGCCCGCAAGCAGAAGCGCTTTAACACGGTTTTCTCGGCGCTAGTCCTATCGCTTTTGGTTGCAGGGGTTTGGGTCTCGCCTTGGAGAGGTTTTGTCCAGGAAGGGTTTCAGAAAATATACAATCGCTTTCGTCTACGGCAGCTAGGCCAAGTGGTGCCTGCGACCTACGGCGGCTACGTTGTCAATCAGCACCAGGCCGATGTCGCCAACACCATCATTCGTACCGGGATTGAGGTGGGAGCCAGTGAGGCTGACATTAAGGTAGCGCTGATGACCGCTTTGGCGGAGAGTGACCTGCAGGCGCTAGACCACGGCGATCTCGACTCCATCAACGCGTTTCAGCAGCGCCCCTCGCAGGACTGGCCGGAGACTCTAGATACCGAGGTGGCGGCCCAGGCCTTCTTTAAGGGCCATGGTACTAATCCAGGACTGTTTGATATTAAAGATCGGTCACTCAAGGACCCGGGAGACTTGGCCCAAGAAGTGCAGCGCTCTGCCTATCCTGAGCGCTACGGACTATTTGAGCATGTTGCTGATGAGCTAGTGATTGCCGCCCGTAAGCCTACAGAAAAGTCGCTGTCGCTGGCAGATGTAGCCGTGGATGCCCTTGCTGCTGGTGACCGCGGCTTTGGAGAGCAGGCTTTTCCGTTGATGGGTAAGACTATGGGCTCTACTAATGTGACTAGCGAATTTGGCTGGCGCTATGGGGGCGGAAAGCGAGACAGCGGCGATCGCAACTTTCACCAGGGGATTGACCTCGCCTGTGCCTATGGTGAACCCCTAGCGGCGGTGGAGACGGGTATCGTTGAGCATGTCGACACGGACCCGGACGGCTACGGTGCCTATGCGATCGCCTTAATTGCCCGAGACGGTACCGAGTTTCGATACGGCCATGTGCAAAAGCGGCTGGTTTCAAATGCAACTTTGGTAACGGCAGGTACCCCAGTGGCGGAATGCGGCAGCGAGGGCAACAGCAGCGGCCCCCACCTGCATTTCGAGATGTGGACCAGCAGCGGCAATCAGCCTATCAACCCCCGCAGCTATTTGGAGTTTCTGGGGCCGGGCTAACGCCAGCGCTTGAAAGCGTCAGCCGAGGCTGATAGCGGGCTGCGCACCTCAGAGACCTCTCAACTAGAGGCCAGAGGTGCGCAGTTTACCGGCGTGCAGTTCACCTAAGCGGCCATATCAAACAGCAGCAGCTCCGCGGTATCGTCAGTCTCCAGGGTGATCTGGGGCTCCTGGGCGATCGCCGCCCCATCTCCCGCCGTTAGGCTGTGACCATTGAGGGTGACCACCCCGCGCACTACCTGCAGCCAGGCCGCGCGGTCGGGCGCTAAGGTATGGGTGACCCGGTCCCCCGCCTCTAGCAGCGAGGCGTAGAGGTTAACGTTTTGGTGGATGGTGACAGAGCCATCGCGCCCGTCTTGGGAGCCCACTAAGCGTAGCTGCCCTCGCTTGTCTTCCTCGGTAAAGTGGGTCTGCTCATAG
>JBCCAG010000424.1:0-4158 GCA_039814955.1 Cyanobacteria bacterium P01_A01_bin.135 | reverse complement strand
GGCCGGAGCGCTGGTGGGGGTACGGGACAAGAGCAGTCGCTCGGTGAAGGCGATCATATCGGCGTGGGAAGCTTTAGACCCGTCAAAGGTTGCCGGGTCGCGCACAGAGGGGTCGCCCCCTTCCACCACAACGGCCAGCCCGGCGCTAATCATCGGCACGAGCTTGTCTAAATCTAGCGGCCCAGAGGCCCAGAGGGGAAACAGCACGGAATCGCAGTCGGCAATGCACTGCGCCAGGTATGCCACATTCTCTGAAGCCCGCACCTGCTCCCCCAGTTGGTTATGGCCCACATGCTCCCAGGGCTCCACAATGGCGATCGCATTACGAAACAGGCGGGGACTCAGCATCAGCGCCTCTAGGGCCGCTGGCGAATCGACGACCTTCTCTAAAGGCGTCCCCTTACCCCAGTCGAACTTGGGGTTGCGGGTGAGCAGCTCCGCTTCATCTAGAGGGGTGGGGGAGTGGCGATCGGCGAGGAAGCGGCCAATTAAAATATGGATAGACTCAAACTCTGAACCGTATTTGCTCAGGTAACCTGGCCGCTGTCTCCAGTGCTGCATCACGCGTAAATGCTCCTTACTGCCCCGCGCTACCGGCAGCGGCAGTTGTGTAACGCCGTCAGTAGCTTAGCGCCAACTGCCAATTTTAAGAAGCGATCGCAATTTTTTACAGCAATAAGCGTAGCTAGCTGACCACCCCCAGCGCCCCCGCCCCCGCCGAAGCGATCGCTGACACTAGCGCCGTTAAGAACAGCCACCAGGATGCCGCTGCCGCCGCTTTACGGGTTTGCTCGGCGCGGCGAGCCGCCTGACGCTTCATCTGCTCCAGCTTGAGCTGGGTCTCCCGCTGCACGTATTCCGCCTGCTGCAGGACGCTGTTGCGGGCCCGCTCCACCTGGTCGATTACCCGGTTGGCGTCGGCTTCAGAAATCCGGTCGTTGGAGCTGGCCAGAGCCACCAGGGTATCCCGGTTGAAGCGGCCCAAGCGGGCCCTCAAGGCGTCAAAGCCCGCCTCGGGGTCATCAAATAGGGTGCGCACATCCCGCTTGATGCCGTCGTACTCCAGCTCCGGGCGGTTGAGTGAATTGAGGTAGGCGCGCACCTGGGCCAGCAGTCGGTTGACCATGGCCCGAACACGATCGCGCACCATTTCCAACTGCTGCACTACCTCGTCTTTCACTGACATCACCTGGTTCACCACCCGGTCGGCCTCTTCCTGGGTCATGTCATCCCGTTGGGCCAGCAGGGCGGCAATGGTGGTGCGATCCATCTGGGCGAGGCGATCGCCCAAGCTACCCATACCGGCCTGGGGCTCATTGAGCAGCAGCTGCACGTCCCGCTTGATGCCCTCGGGGTGCAGCTCGGCCTTGTCGGTAGCGCGCAGATATTCCTCCACGCTCTCTTGGAAGCCTAAAGCCTGCTGCTGGGCGCGGCGGGCCAGGCGGCGGGGGGTGCGGGCAATATCCCGCAGGCTTTGGATCACATCGTCGATGATCCGGTTGGCTTCAGCGCGTGATAGGTCATCCCGCTGGGCCAGCAGCGCCACCAGGGTGCCGCGATCCACCTCAGACAGCCGGGCGCGAATTGCCTTGAGCCCCAGCTCTGGCTTATCCAACAGCATCTCTAAATCCTGGCGGATACCCTTGGGGTTAAGCTCATCGCGCCCGGTGCGCCGCAGGTAGTCGGTCAGAGCGCTCACCGCCTGGTCGTACTGGGCCTGGGCCTCACCCACCAGCTGCTTAGGCGCGTAGCGGATGCGCCGCCAGCGGGCTTCCACCTGGTCAATAACAGAATTGATTTCCTGCTCGTTGAGGTCCTGGCGCTGGTTCAGCACCTGCACTAGGGTGTTGCGGTCAAACTGAGACGCCCGCGATCGCAGCGCCGCTAGCCCCGCCTGGGGGTCCTCCAGCAGCAGCGAGAGCTCCCGCGCTAGGGCATCGGGGTCGAGCTCCTGGCGGTCGGTGTCGCGCAAGAAGGCCTTCACCTTGTCCCACTGGTCGGTGGCTTTGGCCTGGATGGCCTTTTGGTTACTGGCCGCCTCTTCCAATACCTCATTGCGGGCTTTCTCAAGCTGCATCACAATGAAGCCCACCTCCGTTTCGGTGATGTCCTTGCGCTGCATCAGCACCCGGTCTAAGAAGGTGCGGTCTAGGCGAGACAGGCGGGCACTAAGCTGGGCCTCGCTGGCGTTGCGGTCCCACAGAATGGGCTTAAAGTTGAGCTGAATTTTCTCGGGGGTGAGGTCATTCACCGGCGTCTTCAGCAGGTAGGCTTCCACCTCTTCCAAGAGGTTGATCACCTGGTCGCGCTCCATAGCGGCGGCGGAGGCGGAAAGGGCCTCTACCCGGATGCTCTCTAGGACGTCGGCCCGCTTTTGCACCTCAGCTTGGATAAACACGCCCCGCTGCTGCAGCCATTCCACAAAGTCGGCGCGGCTGATATGGTCAAGTTGGTAAGACACCAAAGAGGGATCGGCATTGGCATCGTAGATGAGGCTGCGGAACTCCTTGGCTACCCGGTCCGGCGTCATGCGCCAGTGGTAGGTGTTCAGCAGATAGCTGCGGGCGTCTTCGCGGATAGTGTTGTGGGGCTCTGGTTCGCCAACAGCCTGCTTGGCTTGACCTACTGCTTCAGATTGAGCCGACTTGAGTTGGCTGACGATCTTCTCAACGTCTAGATCCGACAGGTCCGTGCGTCCCATAACAATACCCATAGCGCTGTTGAGGGTAGAGGCAACGGTGTGGGTTAGGGCCGCTTTAGCCTGACCGCCACCAGACGAGTCGTCTTGCCCCGTTGTATGGGCTAGCTCATCTAGCTTTTGCTTTAGCTCAGGTCCGACTAGCTGAGCGGCAGTGGCATACTGCAGGTAATCCACTAGCCGGGCATGGGTGCGATCGCCCTGGTACTGGCTAGCCCGCTGGGTCCACACCCCGTAGAGCTGACTGGCAATGCGATCGCGCTCCCGCTTGGGTAGGTCCGTGCGATCTTCGACGAGCTTTAAGAAATCTCCTCGCTCTAGGGTTGGCAGCGCCTCGCCGCTACCGAGGTCAGCGCTATCGATCATGGCCTCAAATTCGCCGCGCAGGGCGCTCAGGTCTAGCTCGGGCGATCGCAGGGCTCCGATGTAGTCTTCTAACTGCTCCTGCACGTAGTCCGAATCGACGCTGGATACCAGCTCCCGGCGCACCGCCGCCGCTGCCGCCTCCGCCGTGGCAACTACACTACCGTGGGCGCTGCTTTGAAACACCCCCGCTGCTGCCCCAAAAATGGCCTGAATCCCAGAGGTGGCCGTGTTGACCACGGAGCCCACCAGAGATCCCACTGTTGTGGAGCTGATCCACAGCAGCAGGGAAAAGTAGACGGCCCAAATCACCAGACCCACAACAGCCCCCATGCCTGGGGAGACCAGCAGACTGAGCTGCACCGCGAGCCAAATGGCAGCAAAGAGAGACAGGGTGACGGTGATCAGCGTGGCAAGCCCCACCGCAAAGCCAATCGTACTGATGGTGTCTCCGATATCGCCGCTGTCGTCGTCGCTGCTAGAACCACCGGCCAGGGAAATCCCGGCGGCCACCCCCAAGTTTGTCAATAGGAACTGGAAGGCGAAGGCGAGAGAAATTCCGGCGATTAGAGCGATAAAGAAGTGGGGACCGCTAAATAAGAGGGCCGCTTCTTCAGGAGAGTCAATAACCTCTGCCGTCTGTGCCAATAGGGGCGCAGGCAACATCGTCGATGCTGGGATAACCCCATCTATGAAACCCCCATCCACGAAACCCCCATCCACGAAACCTAAGTCTACTATCATCCGTCTTGACCTCTGAGCGCTAGCGAATATTGGCGGCAGGTGAACGAGTCACGACGCATCAGGGCGATGTGGCCCCATTGTCTATAGAGTGTTCGCCCCTGGCTCTGGCGGCTTTAGAGCCGCACCTATGCCGTATAGGCAGTATTCCGGAAGGCTGACTGCAGCAGCATCTTTCAAAGGTAAAGCGCCACGTACCATCTTTAGGTAGGTCTATTTGTTACCGCGTCAGCAGAGGAAAGGTCTTGGGTCCGGTAGAATAGCTAAGTTTCGTTTTCCTTCGCCGTAGCAGCCTGCTGCACTATCGCCTCATGACTGTTGACCTCACCCACCGGACGGTTCGACCCATCGGGGCC
>JBCCAG010000886.1:0-1816 GCA_039814955.1 Cyanobacteria bacterium P01_A01_bin.135 | reverse complement strand
CCGAGGTTATGCCGGCCAGCAGTCCAGCGGCTAGCAGGACGTAGGGAATGCCGTAAAAGTTTTCGATCACAAGGGGGCCTCGCCAGCAGTTTACCGCTCTTATTATTCCGGCTTTTGGGTCACGGCGGCAAGATCCGGCACCGCCGGTAAGATGGCAGCGGCGCGGGCGGTGGAGTATTGGGCGATCGCCTGCACAGCGGCACCCAATAGCCGGTTGGGCTGCAGGTCCTCTTTCACCAGGTCCCACAGCCGCTGCACCTCCTCGGTGTGAAGGCGGTCATCTTCTACCAGGGCCAACAGCACCTGGCGGCGCAGCGCTGTCCCCTCATCCGAGAGCAAGAAGCTGGCTCCCATGCGGGCCGTGGGCAAAAGGTCAAAGTTGGAGCTGGTGCGGGCAATGCTGATCAGGTTTTCTAGGCGATGCCACTGAAATTTGCCGTCTTTAAACAGAACCTGCAGCAGCCGGCGACGGAAGGCCGGGGACTCCTCAGACAGCAGGCGGCGCGCCACGTAGGGGTAGGCCACCTCCACAATTCGGAAGTCGGGGTTGAGGCTGAGGGCCAGACCCTCCTGGGTGACCAGCGAGCGAATGATCAGAGCAAATTTGGCCGGTACCCGAAAGGGATACTGATACATCAGCTCGGAGAACTGGTCGGTGATGGTCTTGAAGTTGAAGTCGCGGACGCTCTCGCCGATAGCGCTGTCGAACACCGTCTCTAGAGCCGGAATGATGGGCTGAATATTGGTTTCAGGGGACAGGAAGCCCAGCTTGACAAAGTCCACCGCCAGGTCTGAATAGTCTTTGTTAATCAGATGCACCACCGCATCTACCAGGGTCTCCTTGGTTCCCTGGCGGAGCTGGTCCATCATGCCGAAGTCGATGTAGGCCATGCGGCCGTCCTGTAGGGCAAACAGGTTGCCGGGGTGGGGATCGGCATGGAAAAACCCGTGCTCCAGGAGCTGCCGCAGCCCGGCGGTGACGCCGACTTCAATTAGGGTGTCGGTGTCTAGGTTGGCCTGCTGAATGCGGGCGGTATCGGTGAGCTTGAGGCCGTCGATCCACTCTAGGGTGAGCACATGGGTACTGGAGTGGGACCAGTAGATTTCGGGAATCTTGACCTGGGGGTCACCGGCGAAGTTGACGGCAAATTTTTCGGCGTTTTGGCCTTCGTGCAGGTAGTCAATCTCTTCAAATAGCTTGGTGCCAAATTCATCGACGATCAGCTGCAGGTCAAACCCAAGATTCAGCGGTAGCCAGGGGGCAATCCAACCCGCTGCCCATCGCAAGACATATAGGTCTAGGGTAATTTTAGGAAGCAGGTTGGGCCGCTGGACTTTAACGGCAACCACCTCGCCGGTGGGTAGCGTCGCCTTATAGACCTGTCCCAGACTAGCGGCAGCCACAGGGCTAGAGGGGAAGTCTTGATAGAGCGTATGGACGGGTTGGCCTAGCTCAGCTTCGACGATGGCGAGGGCCCGGTGAGTGGGGTAGGGGGGCAGCTGGTCCTGCAGCTTAATCAGCTCATTCAGGTAGTCGCGCCGCACCAGGTCAGGTCGGGTGGAGAGAGCCTGACCCACTTTGATGAAGGTCGGTCCTAAACGGGTGAGGACGCGGCGCAGCTGCGCGGCCCGCAGCAGGCTAGCGGCGGGGGGGCGGTTTAGCCAATCGTCTAGCTTGACGCCGATAACCAGGCCAATAAAGGAGCAGGTCACCACGAGGGCCCGCCACACGCCTAGCCAGGGGCGGCGGCTGTAGTAGCGGGCGATCGCCCGCGGGTCATAAACTTTTAGCGCGTCCAGAGGGTGTCTCACAGGG
>JBCCAG010000934.1:0-1609 GCA_039814955.1 Cyanobacteria bacterium P01_A01_bin.135 | reverse complement strand
TTTGGTGGCGCTGTTAGGCATGGGGGGTATTGGCAAAACGGCCTTGGCGGCTAGGGTAGCCCAGGCGCTCAGCCAAGATTTTGACTATTTAGTTTGGCGATCGCTGCGCAATGCCCCACCCCTAGAGGCGCTGCTAACCGAACTGGTTCCCTTCCTCTCCAACCAGCAAGATTCCGTCTGCTCAGTTGCCCGGCTGATGCATTGGCTGCGGCAGTCCCGCTGCCTGGTGGTGCTGGACAACTGCGAAACTATCCTCAAGGGGGGCGAGCGGGCGGGGCAGTTTCGCCAAGGGTACGAAAACTATGAAGACTTAATTCGCACTATCGGTCAGGGCAATCACCAAAGCTGTCTGCTGCTCACCAGCCGCGAAAAGCCGGCAGAAATTTCTGCGATTGAAGGGCTTGACCCAGCGGTACGCACTCTACAGATAGGGGGCTCGCCGGAGGGGGCCTTAGCGGTTTTGGAAACGCGGCAGCTCACAGGCTCACAGGCCGAGAAAGAAAAGCTGTGCGATCGCTACGGCTACAGTCCCTTGGCCCTGCAAATCGTGGGGGGCTCCATCCGCGACGTATTTTCGGGAAATATCGCGCTGTTTTTAGAGGAGAATCCGCCGCTATTCAACGGCGCGAAAAAGCTCCTCGACTCGCAGTTTGCCCGCCTCATCCCCCTGGAAAAAACGGTGATGTACTGGCTAGCCATTAACCGCGATTGGACAAGCATTGCCGGTCTGATGGCGGATATTTATCCGAAATGTATAAAGCGTAAGCTATTGGAGGCGTTGGAGTCGCTGTGCTGGCGGTCCTTGGTCGAGCAGCGGGGCAATCTCTACAGTCAGCAGCCCGTAATCATGGAATATGTGACCGACTGCTTGACCGAGCAGCTTGGCGACGAGCTGCTGTCGCCCAAAACCTTTGCGGCCGAGACCTATGCTTCTTCTATGGTGCGCCGCTACGCCCTGATTAAAACGACGGTCAAAGACTTCATTCGCCACAGCCAGGAGCGTCTGATTCTGCAGCCCGTTGCTGAGCGGCTTCACCAGGCCCATCGGTCCCCCAGGCCATACCTCAAAAATCATCTACAAAAACTCAAGGCCGTTGGGGCACCGAAAATTGGCTACGGCGCGGGCAATCTCATCAACTTGGGCTGCGCCCTGAACGTCGACTTCACCGGCCTAGATTTGTCGAATCTAGCAATTTGGCAGGCGCACCTGGTCGATGCCAAGCTGCATTGGGTGAACTGGGCTAATACCCAGTTTCGCAGCACCCGCTTCAGCCAGCCACTAGCTCCCATCTTTCATCTTGCCTATAGCCCTGACGGCTCGCGGCTGGCGGCGGTGGATGGAAGCGGTTTGATTACTGTTTTTGAAGCGCAGGGCTACAGTCCCGCCCTGACGATTAAGGCATCCGAGAACTGGGCGATGGGATTGGGCTTTAGCCCTGACGGCCGGTATCTAATTGGGGAAGGGATGGCCCATGGGGTCAACGTTTGGGATAGTGCCACCGGCGAGCTGATCCACGCTTTAGCAGGGCACTCCGGCCTGCTAGCGGCCCTCACCTTTAGCCCTCAGGAGAACGTGTTTTTGAGTGCGGGGGCCGACGATTTTATTTTG
>JBCCAG010000585.1:0-3200 GCA_039814955.1 Cyanobacteria bacterium P01_A01_bin.135 | reverse complement strand
ACCTCGCCGTTCAGTAAGCGGCCCGCGTCTACATCGACGGCGTCGGTTTCTATATCTAGCAAGGCAATCCGCAGCTCAGGTGTCAAGTAAACGCCCCGCCCGGCAATTCGTACCTGGTCCACTTGGCCAGCCAGCAGGCGATAGCTGGGGCGGTTGTCTACCCGCACCGCTAGCACCTCAGCGCGGTGAACCTGCTCTTGAATTGCCGCTTCCAGCGCCCCCTCGGTGAAGGAACCCACCGGCGACAAGACGGTGATTAGGGCAGTGAGGAGGCTAGTGAAAACTTCCATTTATGGCAGAATAGATGGGTTAATTTGGGGGATGGGGGTCGATGACGAAATTTATCTTCGTGACTGGGGGCGTGGTTTCCAGTATTGGTAAGGGGATTGTCGCCGCCAGTTTGGGGCGCTTGCTTAAATCTCGGGGCTATTCCGTCTCCATCTTAAAGCTTGACCCCTACATCAACGTCGATCCCGGCACCATGAGCCCCTTTCAGCACGGGGAGGTGTTTGTCACCGATGACGGAGCTGAGACCGACTTGGACTTGGGGCATTACGAGCGGTTCACCAACACCGCTATGTCCCGCCTCAACAGCGTTACCACGGGCTCAATCTACCAAGCGGTGCTGAACCGTGAGCGCCGGGGCGACTACGAGGGGGGCACCGTACAGGTGATTCCCCACATCACCAATGAAATTAAGGACCGCATTAAGCGGGTGGCTCAAGACACCAGCCCCGACGTGGTGATCACCGAAATCGGCGGCACCGTGGGAGACATTGAGTCCCTGCCGTTTCTAGAGGCCATCCGCCAGTTTCGTAAAGACGCGGGGCGGCAAAACGTCCTGTACATGCATGTCACCCTGGTACCCTGGATTCCCTCTGCCGGGGAAATGAAAACCAAGCCCACCCAGCACTCGGTCAAAGAGCTGCGCTCCATCGGCATTCAGCCCGATATTCTGGTGTGCCGCTGCGATCGCCCGCTGCAGGCGGGGCTCAAAGAAAAAATGTCGGAGTTCTGCGATGTGCCGGTGGACTGCGTGATTCCCTGCCAGGACGCTAGCAGTATCTACGAAGTGCCGTTAATTTTGGAGCAGCAGGGGCTGGCCCACCAGACTATTGACCTGCTGCATATGGAGCAGCGATCGCCCAATTTAGAGCAGTGGCAGACCCTGGTGGGCCGGATGCGGCAGACCGGAAAGCCGCTGGAAATTGCCATTGTGGGTAAGTATGTGCGGCTGACAGATGCCTACCTGTCGGTGGCGGAATCTCTGCAGCACGCCGCCATTCAGCACGGCGGCGACTTAAATATCCGCTGGGTCAGCTCTGAGGACATCGAAGCGGAGGGGGCAGAGGCACTGCTGCAGGGAATCCACGGCCTAGTGATTCCAGGTGGGTTTGGCAGCCGGGGCATTGGCGGTAAGGTGGAGGCTATCCGCTACGCCCGCGTCAACGAAATCCCCTTTTTGGGCCTGTGTTTGGGGATGCAGTGCTGCGTGATTGAGTGGGCCCGCCACGTCATGGAGCTGGAGGCCGACAGCGCTGAATTCGACCAGCGCACCCCCAACGCAGTGATTAACCTGTTGCCGGAGCAGCAGGACGTGGTGGACCTGGGAGGGACGATGCGTCTGGGCCTGTGCGCCTGCCGCATTTTGCCAGATACCCTGGCGGCAAAGCTGTACAGCGAGGAGGTAATCTACGAGCGCCATCGCCACCGCTACGAGTTCAACAACGCCTATCGCAATGCTTTCCTTGAATCTGGGCTAGTGGTTAGCGGAGTATCTCCCGATAGCCGCCTGGTGGAGATGATTGAAATGCCCGCCCACCCATTCTTCATCGCGGTGCAGTTCCACCCTGAGTTTCGCTCCCGGCCCAACCATCCCCATCCGCTGTTTTTGGGACTGGTGGAGGCAGCGCTGGCGCGGGGTGAGGCGGATGTAGCCCAGGCAGAGCTGGTGCAGCAGATGAATTAGCAGCCACTTAGCAGCACAAATACCTCGACAAAGTCAAACATCTTCTCTACCTTTTGATGCTTAACAAAACTTTTCTATCTCCATAGGCGTCCCTCTTTATCTGGATGTATTAGCCAGCTCAAGTTGATAGGGTTCAAAACATAAAACTGCCAAGGCCTGTAGCTCTGTTGCCTAACTCTGCGGCTGGCATAGCTTCGGCTGGCATGGAAGTAACTTGACGCAACTCAGGAGGTAGTAACGATGGAAGAGAACAAAGACGTAATACGCGATCGCGACCTGAATCCTGACCCAATTACCGGAGCACCGGGCTCCCATCCCATCGGGACTGGCGTCGGTGCCGCTGGCGTTGGTACCGCTGCCACCGCTGTGGGTGCGGCGGTGGGTGGCCCCGTCGGTGCAGCCGTCGGTGCGGTGGTTGGGGCCGTGGCCGGTGGCCTGCTTGGCAAGGGCGTCGCCGAGCAGATCGACCCTACGGCAGAAGAGGCCTATTGGCGGGATACCTACCGCGATCGCCCCTACACAGAAGCCGACTATGACTACGATGACTACTCACCGGCCTATAGTGCGGGCTATGACGGCTACGCCAACTACGGCAGCAACGGCATGACCTACGCTGACGCCGAGCCCCGGCTGCGCGAAGATTATGAGAAGCGCCGCGGCACCAGCCGCCTAGACTGGGACAAAGCCAAGCCCGCCACAGAAGACGCCTGGAACCGGGCCGATGCCCATGTGAAGCAGGGGCGCGAGCACGATGAGTACTGGCGCAATAACTACGCCTCCCGCCCCTACGCTACGGCAAGCCGCAGCTACGACGACTATGCCCCGGCCTACTGGACCGGGTACGGTGGCTACCGCGCCTATGGCGCTGGCCGCGGCATGACCTTCGAAGAGGCCGAGCCTGAGCTGCGCAAAGAGTATGAGCGCTCTCACCAAGACGGCCTGGGCTGGGACGATGCCAAGGCGGCTATCAAAGACGCCTGGCACCGGACTAAAGATGTGGTGACCAGCGATAATCACAGCCGCCGCTCTTCCTAAGCAGCCAAACTTCTAGAAAGGGCATGACTGACCGGGGGGCGATCGCCAACGGGGTCGCCCCTCTTTCGAGTGATGAGGACGGTCTTGCGCTCCGCTACTGTAGTCAGGGTAATGCTCACTCAATATCTGCCATGACTGGACAGCGCTTCTCCTTCCTCCTGGGACTGTTTCTGCTTATTTTTGGCATTTTAGGGTT
>JBCCAG010000417.1:0-4217 GCA_039814955.1 Cyanobacteria bacterium P01_A01_bin.135 | reverse complement strand
TTTCAACGCCAACGCCACCACCCCAAAAGGATTTTGAGCTATGCCTGAAGTAACGACTCCAGCCCATAAAGCCGGCGACTTTTTCGTTGATTACGAGGAAAAAGTCTTTCCCGACGTGCAAGCGGAGCCGGGAGAAAAAGCCCTAGTCACTTTCCATACGGTGGCCTTTGAAGGCTCCATCGGTTTGGTCAACCTACTGCAGGCCACGCGGCTGATTCGCAAAGGGTTCGACACCTCGGTACTCCTCTACGGCCCCGGCGTCACTCTAGGGGTGCAGCGGGGCTTCCCCAAGCTAGCAGATGAGGCGTTCCCCGGACATATGGCGATGAATAACCAAATCACCAAGATCATGGACGAGGGTGGCAAGGTCTACGCCTGCCGGTTTGCGCTGCAGGCCCTATACGGCCATGGCGAGCCCTCCTTGATTCCCGGCATCAAGCCCATCAACCCGCTGGATGTGCTGGATATTGTGCTGGTGCACCGTAAGGAGGGGGCCTTTATTCTCGATACCTGGACAATGTAGGCCCTTCGTGAGGATGCAGCTGAGTACGTATTTAGCGTTTCGGAGGACCCCCTCTAGCTCCCCCTTGGTTTTCGCGCAGCGCGTCCGAAGGACGCAGGGGAGAACTGAGCTTCCCCTCTTTCCTAAGGGGGGATTGAGGGGGGTAAACCGAGATGTATCGTCTCTTTGCCTAAGTCGCTAAACAAGTACGCTGCCCTACCTTTCACCCCAAAACTTTATGACTAACCCCATCATTCGGGCGGCGGCAGCTCAGCTCAGTCCGGTGCTATTCGACCGAGCTGGCACCACCGAGAAAGTGCTAGAAGCGATCGCCCAAGCGGCCCAAAGCGGCGCTCAGCTCATTGTCTTCCCCGAGACCCTAATTCCTTACTACCCCTACTTCTCCTTCATCCAGCCGCCGGTGCTGATGGGGCAGGAGCACATGCGACTATACGAGCAGGCGGTAGTGGTACCGGGGCCTGTGACCGATGCGGTCAGTCGCGCTGCTCGCTCCTACGGCATTGTGGTGGTGCTGGGGGTCACCGAGCGGCAGGAGGGCTCGCTGTACAACACCCAGCTCGTGTTTGAGGCCGACGGCACCCTAGCGCTGAAGCGGCGTAAGACTACCCCTACGTTCCATGAGCGGATGGTGTGGGGCCAGGGGGACGGGGCGGGCCTCAAGGTAGTGGCCACCGCCGTGGGTCGGGTGGGGGCGCTGGCCTGCTGGGAGCATTACAATCCTCTAGCCCGCTACGCTCTGATGGCACAACACGAGCAAATTCACTGCGGCCAGTTCCCTGGCTCCATGGTGGGGCAGATTTTCGCCGACCAAATGGAGGTGACCATGCGTCACCACGCTCTGGAATCCGGCTGCTTTGTAGTCAACGCCACCGGCTGGCTCGCCCCCCAGCAGCGTCAGCAAATTTCCCCAAACGAGAAGCTGCAAAAGGTGCTCAGCGGCGGCTGCTACACCGCCATCATCAGCCCAGAAGGGGTGCCGCTGTGCGACCCAATTACCGAAGGGGAGGGGGTGGCGATCGCCGACCTAGACTTCTCTTTGATTACCAAGCGCAAGCGAATGATGGATTCCGTAGGTCACTACGCCCGCCCCGACCTGCTCCAAGTCAAGCTCAACCGCGCTCCCTGGCAGGCCCTTGACGCCACAGGCAACGCCAACGGTTCTGTAGCGCATCCGCCTGATGCTAGCCTACCCGACACTAGCCTGCTCACCACTGACCTATCCGCCCCCCCTGCGGCTAAACCACCCCGCGCCGACCTCGCCCAGCACTCTTCCACTGACCATGACTAAGCCCCACAAGCAAAAGCTAATCACCGACCTGCAAACCGAAGGTCTGCGGCTCGTAGACCCTGACGCCGGGGCCAGCGGTCGCCGGGGGGGGGCAGGGCCGTCGGACCACAAGGCGGTAACCATTGACGGCACCACCGTCATGGTGCCTATCTACACCGGCACCGCCAGCCAGTCGGCCTACGAGGCCCAGGTGGGCGAGCAGGGCGGTCCCCACACGGTCGATCTTCAGCACAACCTACAGCGTGACGGCGAAGCGATGGGGGCGATCACTTTTCCTCCTCGCCCCAAGTTCTATGACCTGACAACCGACGACGGCACCCCCTATTGGAAAATTGCCCTGCTTCACAGCCGCGACGTGCTGGCAACCACCGTGCTGCAGACCTGCATGCGCTACCGCGACCCCAGAACCGCCTGCCAGTTCTGCGCCATCGAGCAATCGCTGATAGAAAAGCGCACCATAGCCCGCAAGCAGCCGGAGCAGTTGGCTGAAGTGGCAGCAGCGGCGGTGGCCCTGGACGGAGTGCGCCACATGGTGATGACCACCGGCACCCCCAGCACCCCTGACCGGGGCGCGGCCCACCTTACCGCCTGCGCCCTAGCCGTGAAGACTAAGGTTGATTTGCCCATCCAGGCCCAATGCGAGCCGCCGGACGACTTCGCTTGGTTTGGCCGCATGAAGGCCGCTGGCGTGGACAGCTTAGGGATGCACCTAGAAGCCGTAGATCCCCAGGTGCGGGCCAAGATTATGCCTGGCAAGGCGGAAATCCCTGTATCTCGCTACTTCGAGGCCTTTGAGGCCGCGGTGAGAGTCTTCGGCTGGGGCCAGGTAAGCACCTACCTATTGTGCGGGTTGGGGGACAGTGTGGAGACCCTAACGGCCACCTGCGATCGCCTGGTTGACCTAGGGGTTTATCCCTTCGTGGTGCCCTTTGTTCCGATCACCGGCACCCCGCTCGCGAACCATCCTGCCCCGGACCAGGCCATGATGACGGCGGTGTACGAGGCGGTGGGGGCCAAGCTGCGGCAGGCCGGCATGTCTTCTGCCGATATGAATGCCGGCTGCGGCAAGTGCGGGGCCTGCTCGGCACTGTCTCTATTTGAATAGGCTCTGTTTTTGTTGAATAGGCTCTGTTTTTGAATAGGCTCTGTTTGAGTAGGCGCTGTTCGAAGTAAAGGTTTGAATTAGGGATTTAAAAAAACTATGGCTAATCACTACCGCTTCGAGCTAGCGCGATCGCCCCGCTGCCTGCGCGACTACTACGCCCTGCGGGACGCCATTTTTTGCCAGGAGCAGGGGCTGTTTGAGGGCGATGACGTTGACGCCACCGACAACATGGCCCACCCCATCGTAGCGCTGAAGGCCGATTCTCCCCTGCTGGCTCTGCCCACTGTCGTTGGTGTAGTGCGTATCTACGAACCGGAGCCCCGGCTGTGGTACGGCGGACGGCTGGGGGTACATGCAGACCATCGGCGCGGCTGGCGCATCGGCAAAGGGCTGATTACCAAGGCGGTGACCACTGCCAATGCCTGGGGCTGCGATCGCTTTTTGGCGACAGTGCAGGTACAGAACGTTCGCTTCTTCCGTCGCCTCCACTGGCAGTCCTTAGAATCCCTTACCATTCAGGGCCGTCCCCACCACCTCATGGAAGCGGATCTTGATGCCTATCCCGCCTGCACCGAAGCACGGGTATCGCCCCCCGGCTGCGATCTGCTGCAGGCCTCCTAATGCCATCGGATATGGCGCTGGCCGCAATTGTCGCTGAGCTCCAGCAGGCCAGCAGCCTGCGGCAAAAGCAGGACATCCAGACTGCGGCGCAGCGATTAGGACAAGTGAGCGGTAGGGATGAGGCGATCGCCCTAGGTGACGACTGCGCCGCTATTCCACAAGGGGACGGTTACCTGCTGCTGGCGGCGGAAGGAATTTGGCCGCAGCTCATAGAAACCGACCCCTGGTTCGCGGGCTGGTGCGCCGTGATGGTGAACGTCAGCGACATCTACGCCATGGGAGGCTATCCGCTGGCGGTAGTAGATGCCCTGTGGAGCCAGGACGCAGTGCGGGCCGCACCACTCTGGGACGGCATGATCGCCGCCGCTGACACCTACGCCGTCCCCATCGTCGGCGGACATTCCAACCACCACAGCCCCTACAATGCCCTGGCGGTATCGATTTTGGGCAGGGCCAAGGCCCTGCTGTCTAGCTTTAAGGCCCAGCCCGACGACCACCTGCTGCTGGCGGTAGACCTAGACGGCCAGCCCCACCCCAAATACCCCTTTTGGGACGCCGCCACCCAAAAAGATGGTGCGACGCAGCGGGCCAACCTAGCCCTGCTGCCCACCCTGGCCAAGCGGGGCTGGTGCGATGCAGCGAAGGACGTCAGCATGGGGGGCGTCATCGGCACCCTGTTG
>JBCCAG010000409.1:0-4277 GCA_039814955.1 Cyanobacteria bacterium P01_A01_bin.135 | reverse complement strand
TATTGGTAAGCAAATCTTGGAGGTGCAGAACGCCAAGTTGGCGGAGGCCGTGAAGCAGCAGCAGCTAGATGAGCTGAACCAGCAGCTAGAAGCAGTGCAGTCTGGCAGCACACCGTAGCCATTACTTAGACTCAAGTAAACAGTGTTGGGCGATCGCCCCATATTGCCCAATCCCGGAAGATCGTCATATCACTCGGAGGAATCTACCAATCTTTGGTTTTGAGCTGTCCTAGATTGAAAATGTGAGCGGCATTTTTCTATCTGGCGATCGCCCAAACCCTTACCATGACGACCCTTTCTCCTGCCTCAGCCAAAACCGAATTCAGAGCGCTTGTCACTCTCGCGTTCCCTTTAATCAGCGCGCAAATTGCCCAGGCCACCACCGGCTTCGTTGACACCGTTATGATGGGTCATCTGGGCCGGGAAGCGCTGGCCGCGGGTGGCCTGGCCTCCTTTACCTTTCAGGTGTTCCTCAACATCCTGGCTGGGGTGGTAATGGGGGTGAGCCCGCTAGTGGCGGCGGGCTACGGCGCTGGGCAAAAAGCGCGCATTGAGCAGGTGACCCGGCAGGGCCTGCTGCTGGCCGTGGGGCTGTCGGTGTTGACCATGGTGGGTATTAGCCGCATGGACTGGGTGATGACGCGCTTGGGACAAGACCCGCAGACAATTGCGTTGGCGACCCAATATCTGGACGTCATGCTGTGGGGGCTGTTTCCGGCGGTGGGCTTTGCGCTGTACCGGGGGGTGGTTTCAGGGTTATCCCAAGCCCGGCCCATTATGACGATTGTGGTGGCGGGGACACTGGTAAATATCGCGGGTAACTACGTCCTGGGATTCGGTAAGTTTGGTGCCCCCCGCCTAGAGCTGGCCGGTCTAGCGCTGGCCAGCGCCTTGTCCTGGTGGGGCATGTTCTTAGCCCTGGTGCTCTACCTGCTCCGGCACCCCCAGCTCAAGGGGTATCGCCTATTTCGCCGCTGGTACCGGCTGAAGCTGCCTCTGATGCGGGAGCTAGTGATGGTGGGCTTACCCATCGGCGTCTCGATTTTGTTTGAGTACGGGCTCGTACTGGTGATGGGCTACCTGATTGGCCTGCTGGGTACCGATGCTCTCGCAGCTCACCAGATTGCCCTGCAGGTCGGCCTGATGGTGTTCATGGTGCCCCTGGGCCTGTCCTTTGCCACCACCGCTTTGGTGGGGCAGTGGTTTGGCCGGCGTGACCCGCGGGGGATACGGCGGGCCGGGTATGTGAGTCTCATGACCATCGCCGGTACGGCAGTCCTGGTGGCGATCGCCCTGCTGCTGTTTCAGCGGCCCATCGTCGGGCTATTTCTGGACCTAAGCGACCCCGACAACGCGGCGCTGGTTCAGTTGGTGAAGCCGCTAATCGCGGTGGTCGCCGTCGGGTACCTGTTTGATGGCCTGCAAAAAACAGCGCTGGGGGCGCTCTACGGCCTGCAGGACACCCGCGTCCCGGTTTTTCTGAATATCTTGGCCTATCTGGGGGTGGGGCTGGTGAGCGGCTATGTCTTAGGCTTTGGTCTTGGTTTGGGGGCGAGGGGACTGTGGATGGGCTATTACCTAGGGGCTGCGGTGGCTGCGGCTACCTATAGCTGGCGTTTCGTCAGTAAGCTGCGGCTTGATTCCGTGATAGCGTTAGAGCACCGTCGGCCTGATCTCTAAAGCACCCCTATAAAAAGTGCCCTCAGAAATCGACTACACCAAAGACGAGCAAATTCTGCAGGTGTACCCCCGCCTGCCGCTGCTGTCGAGCCGGGATGCGGCCTGGCAGGGCCTACATTTGGGGTACTACCGGCAGCCCGCCCACGAAACGCCGGAGCACGCGCCCAAGCAGTACATTATCGGCATCGACTTGGGGTGGCCTGGGGACCTCAAGGCCCGGCCTGAGAGATCTCCCGTCATTACGCCTGGCCACGGCGAGAGCTGCATTTACCCAGCGAATCACCCCTTCAAAGAGCGGTGGCCCAAGGACGCCGAATTCATCGACCTCTACCTAGATCCGGCGTTTTTGGCCTGCGTCGCCTCCGAATTTGTGGACCTGGACCGCCTAGAGATTGCCCCGCAGCGCACGGTTTACGACCCGTTTTTGCGGCAGGTGGGGCTACTGCTCAAGTCAGAGCTAGAGCAAGGCGGCGGGGCGTCTCCGGTGGGTAGCCAGCTCTATGTGGAGTCCATGGCAACCACCCTGGCGATGCACCTGCTGAAGCACTACGCCACCACAAAGCGGCCAGTACAGACCCCACAGGAAGGGCTATCCCCCGCTCACCTACGGCGGGTGATGGCCTATATCCACGAGCATTTGGCCTGTGATTTGAGTCTGGTAGAGGTGGCAGGTGTTGTACCGCTGAGCGCCCACTACTTTGCTACCCTATTCAAGCAGAGCACTGGAGAGACGCTGCTGCAATACATCACTCGCCGCCGCATGGAGCGGGCCAAGGCGCTGCTGGCCAAGCGGACCCTAGCGATCGCCGACGTTGGCCAGCAGGTGGGCTTTCGCGACCAGAGCTATTTCACCAAGGTGTTTCGCCGCTACAGCAACATGACTCCAAAGGCCTACCGCGATCGGCTATAGGTCCTCGTCTGAGGTGGGGCTTTCTGAGCCGTATCTGCAGCCGCCGCTACTCAATCTAGCAGCGCGCCGTAAATCTGTTGGGTCCTGCTGCTGGGGTCAATGCCCAGCTCATCCCGCAGCACCGCCATGCACTGATGATAGACCTGCAGCGCCGCCGCGCGATCGCCCAGCCCGGCGTGAATTTGCATTAGGGCTTGGTAGGTGGCCTCCCGCAAAGGGTCCTGCTGCAATAGTCGCTGGGCCTGTAGGAGGGCTGCGGCGTAGTCGTGCTGCTGAAGCAAGCCATCGACGAGCTGGGCTAGCGCCTGCAGAAACTGTTGGCGGAGGCGATCGCGGTGGGGGGCTAGCCACTCATCGTACAGGGGCGGCAGCAGGTCGCCTTGGTAGAGGTCAATGGCCTGCTGCCGGTGAGCGATCGCCGCCTCCACACCTGCACCCTCGGCTGCTAGGGCCTGCTTAAACGCCGTCACATCTAGCCAAACTGGGGCGTCCTGCCGCCAGCTGAGGGTTGTGCTATCCACCTGTAGATACTGATCGGCCTCGGGTAAGTAGCGGCGCAGGTGATGCAGCTCTTTGCGCAGGTTGGTGCGGGACTGCCCTTCTAGGGACTCTGGCCATAGGGCCGCGGCAATCTGCTGGCGGGACTGGGGCAGGGTTGGGTGTAGCAGCAGGTATGCCAGCAGCGACTGACTGCGGCCTGCCATTGTGGTGGGGAGCGGCTGCCCCCGGTAAGTGAGGCCAAAGCTTCCCAGCAGCCGAATCACTAGGGGCGACTGGAGATGGCTTGGGTCGGTGTCGGAGCTGTCGCCGCTCGTGCCGCTATCCCCATCCCCATCGGCGCGAGTAGGCGCGACAGGGAGCATTACAGTTGCCTGGGGATGGGTCTCGACCCCAGAGGCTAGCGGCTGCTTGAGGGCAGTTACCGTGGCCCCCAGCGCCTCAAGGTTTTGCTGCTGAGCCGGGGTCAACCCCTGCACGGCTGTGATGTTCATCCCCTCGTAAGGGCGCATCGGGCGCAGCACCTTGAGGCCAGTCCCCGCCACGACATCCCACAACCGAATCGTTTCGTCTGCCCCGCAGCTTGCGGCAAGGGTGCCCTCTGGGTTCGGGGCCAGGTGCCAAACCAAATCGGTATGGCCTTCTAGGATTTGAAGGCAGCGCCCGTCCGGGGCGTTCCAGACGCGTATCGTGTGGTCGTGGGAGCTGCTGATTAAAGTCTGTCCGTCGGGTCGCCAGCACAGCCCCCAAACCGATTTGGGATGGCCTTTGAGGGTGCGCTGCAGCTCCCCCGTGGCGACATCCCAGAGGTTGATATCGCCGGTGGTGCTGCTGGTGGCGAGGGTCCGGCTATCGGGGCTGAAGGCCATTTGCCACACCCAGTTCTCCGCGTCCCGCAGCACCCGCAGACAGTGCCCCGTTTCCGCGTCCCACAGCCGCAGGGTTTGGTCGTAGCTGCCGCTGGCCAACAGCTTACCGTTTGGGCTCCAGGCGATCGCCCGCACAAAGTGCTGATGCCCGGTCAAAACCTGGAGGCAGCGGCCCGTGTCGGCTTCCCATAGCCGCACCGTTTGGTCATGGGAGGCGCTGGCCACAACCGCCGCCGAGGGGTGCCAAGCGAGGCCCCAAATCGTGTCTTGATGGCCTTTCAAGGTGGCAACGGGGCGCTGAGTCTGCAGGTCCCATAGCC
>JBCCAG010000131.1:0-7727 GCA_039814955.1 Cyanobacteria bacterium P01_A01_bin.135 | reverse complement strand
GGGAAACGCGTGCAGGAGCCGGCGCATTTACCTTCAGGAGCGCCCGTTTCCCGCCGTTGTCCCAGTTCATTGCAACGATAGTAGAGCAATTAGGAGCCCCGACGCCAGCGTTACAGTCAGGTTGCACTACAGCGAGCAGTATCTGTTGAAAAGCCAGTTTTTGCTAATGGCCCTTCTGCCGCCGCCGCTCTAGCTCTACGGCGGACTGCTTGACAGGGAATCCCACCGGCTTCACGGTTTGGTAGCGCCGCGCTTCCTCTAAGGCCTTAAGCTCGGTGTAGTCTACCCAGTAGATACAGTCTACAGGGCAGGTGTCGATGGCCTCTTGAATCAGCTCTTCAGAGTCGCCGTCCTGCTGCAGCACACGCGATCGCCCATGGTCAGGCTCGATATAAAAGGTATTGCGGGCGACGTAAGCGCAGTGCTGGCAGCCGATGCAAACGGGCTCATCGACATAGACTCCCTGCTGCCGAACGCTTCCCCCTAGCTCAGGCTCTAGGCCAGTTCTATCAGTGAGCGGCTGGCGTAAAGCGCCCCCCAATTCAGGCTCAAGTCCAGATAGGTTATCAGTCATAGACGCTCTATAAACTTACGGGTAGAGCTACAAACTTACGAGCAGGGCTGCGCAGCAAGCGCAACCCTACTGATGGAAACTGCTGTGCCGTCGGTCAGACTTAGGCAGACCAGCGCTGCAGCACGAGGCGCACAGAACCGTCTTGATTCACCTTCTCCTCGGTGACCTGAAATCCCTTTTGGGCCGATTCCCCCACAACGGTGCGGTAAGCATAGCGCTGGGTCACCTGATTCAAGAAGCCCTGTACCGACAGGGGCTGCTGCCAATACTGCAGGTCAGCAACCAGCTCATACTCTTGGCCATTCCAGCAGAACCCGATGTCGTAGCCGTTATCCTGCGCGATCGCGACATCAGCCGCTTGCGTCTGACCTCGGTAGCCACGGATGTCGACGGGTCCAGCCTGCCAGTCAATGCCGCTATCCGCCAAGGCAGCTTTCAGCATATCCAGATTGCGAATTTGAGTTTTGATTTGGCTAAAGTGTGACATGGAGTTTCATCTGATGCTAAACGGTAGGAAGAGCGACGTAAGAATAACGGCGCAAAAACTAACTTGGAAACGTAAGAGGCTCTTAGAAAAAGCTTGAGTCGGCGAGGTAGCAAAGCTTGCCAACACTACCAGCGCGTCGCCGTTTGAGTCACAGTCGGCTGCACCTCAGTAGCCGCGCTGAAATAGTCCGCCGTCTGCCGCTTGTGAATCACCGTACCCAGCTGCGACTCTAGCGCCTCCGTAACCTGAGTACAGGACTGCCCCTTAATGCCGCTGACCTTCTCTTCCACGCGACCATCAGGGTGAATAATGAATTCAAGCGTTTCCATTGGAAATGACCCGAGACAACTGAACCAGTGCAAACGCTGTAGAGCTACCCGTGACGGACGCTGTCACACCGTTAAGCAGGCGTGAAATTCCGTGAGTCTTCACTCAGCGCTTAGTTTAGTTTCCCGTAACTTTTGAGGTCCGTCAAGCTGAAGCAGCAGCAATTGCGGCCCTACAGGTGCGATGGATAATGGCGATCTAACAAAATCAGCGCGATCGCCACCACCAGCTAATTGATAAAAAATGTTGCGGGCCGACGGCTAAAGGTCATCGGCGGATTCTGCAGGGCCATCTAACGTTGCTGGATCTAACGCCCAATCGGGCTGTGGCAGGTCTAATGAGCTCTCTGAAGCTTCATCTAAGGCGTTTCCCGACGCTTCAATGTAGGGCAAGCCCATCCCGCTCAAGCCAAGGCCTATATACTCTGGAGTATCCGCTGTCAGCACAAACAGTGGGTATGTTTTCAAGGCCGATTCGCTAAATATATGCTGGTAGCGGACAGGCATGACCCAGTCGTATCCACCATCGATCCAAACCTGTGTCTGGCGCCAGCGACGCAGCAGCGCCGCAAATCCCTCTTGGGGCCTATGGATAAAGATGAAGATGTCCGCCCCGGTCTTGATCTTCCACTCCGGGTCGCACATGACTACACCGACGTCACAGGGCAGATGAACTAAATCGCCCGCGAGAAAACGCCCCGCCTGGTTCTGGCAAATAGGCGCCGTCTCCCTGACTCGGATCAGGGGGAGGGGGAGGGAGATGACACTCTCGCTGGGTCGGCGGAGGCTGGGTAATAGCTCTAGATAGGGCCGAAACTGCTTTAGTAGGGTAATTAGATTTCGGTGGTCGCTGTAGGCCGCTAAGAGATGCTCGTAGGGGGATACTGCCATAGGACGAAGGCGGAATTTAATCTGTTAAATAAGTGAATAGTCACAACTAAATGAAAGGGGGAACGCCCATCGCCGGGGGTACTCCCCCCTGATAGCCACACAAAGGGAGTACTCCCCCTGATGACCACATTTACTTGCAGTGCTCTACTTAACTGGTTTGAAAGATTAGCGGATCTCACAGTGCTACCTAAGTAAGTCTTTAAGGTGTGGGGTTAAGTCATCGTACCTAGCCCCCATTCATAGCCCCCATCCGCAAGCCGTCAGGAACCGCATCCTGTCGTGGTGTAGCTTGTTGTAGCGTCACAGACAGAAAGTCAATAGAACTATGTTCTCCATGTATTCTCCATTGATTGTGGGCCATCGGTTTTGCTCCTTGAAGCCCGATACTCCCGATATCGATTGACGGCATCCGGTCTTGTCTTGTGTAAATTTCGCGTTATGCCACTGGCTTGAACCCTAAGGCCTTCATATAGGTAACGCTATCTTTGGCGGGACTTCATATTGCATCGGAAAAACTAAATTACACTTTTTGTTGTACAAGCTTTGATAAGCCCGTCAACCGCTGAATAGCCGGCCTGACGCCCCCTTTTTCATGACCCCATGGAACTCGACCGGGCGTTAGTCCGTCTTGATATTGGGAAAACTAGGTTCCATCTACTGTCCCCTTAGACCTGCAGGATTGCCCCCCTACTACTTGGAGCAACTGAGACGATCACTATGTCAGCACAGTCTAACCACTACCAGTCCGACACCAATTCCGCCGTCCTCACCACCGCCGACCCCAAGTCATCTACGACCCTTGAGCAACCGCTCGACGATCCCTCGTCATCCCTGGTTAGTAGCCCAGACAGCGGCTCGGGTGGGGTGGAGGTGGAATACGATGACACCGTTGAAATTGGCAAGTCTCAAAGCCGCCGAACCACTGACTTAGTGAGAATCTATCTGCAGGAAATCGGTCGAGTTCGTCTGCTGGGCCGCGATGAGGAGGTTGCTGAGGCACAGCGCGTGCAGCGCTACATGCAGCTTCTAGACATTTGCCGCAAGGCCGCCAAGGCCAACGATACTGTGCAGCGCTACCTGGAGCTGATTGAAATTCACGACCGGCTGCACTCCAATCTCGGCCATCGCCCCTCCTACAAGCGCTGGGCAGCTGCAGCCAGCCTTCCGGTTGAGGAGCTGAAAACCATTCTGGAGGAAGGCAAGGCGCTGTGGGCCAGCGAGGCAGGTATCTCCACCCTTGAGCTTGACGAGGCTCAAACCGAGGGGCTAGCGGCTAAGGACCACATGATCAAGGCCAACCTGCGGCTGGTGGTCTCCGTTGCCAAGAAATATCAGAACCGGGGACTAGAGCTGTTGGACCTGATTCAGGAGGGTACCCTGGGGCTGGAGCGGGCGGTGGATAAATTTGACCCCACCAAGGGCTACCGTTTCAGCACCTACGCCTACTGGTGGATTCGCCAGGGCATTACCCGGGCGATCGCCACCCAAAGCCGTACTATCCGCCTGCCGGTGCACATCACTGAGAAGCTCAACAAGATCAAAAAGGCCCAGCGTAAGCTAGCGCAAAAAGAAGGCCGCACCCCCACCATTGACGACATCGCCAAAGAGCTAGAGATGACGCCGCCCCAAGTCCGGGAGGTGCTGTTGAGAGTCCCACGCTCAGTATCCCTAGAGACAAAGGTAGGCAAAGAGCGGGACACAGAGCTCGGTGACCTACTGGAAACCGACACCATCTCCCCCGAAGAAACCCTGATGCGGGAGTCCCTGCACCGCGACCTGCAGCAGCTGCTGATGGACTTGACCTCTCGGGAGCAGGACGTGATTCGCATGCGGTTTGGCCTACAGGACGGCAACCCCTATTCCCTGGCGGAGATTGGCCGGGCGCTGGATCTGTCGCGGGAGCGGGTGCGGCAGATTGAGGCGAAGGCACTGCAGAAGCTGCGCCAACCGAAGCGGCGAAATCAGGTGCGGGATTATTTGGAGGCTCTAACGTAGTCGGTAGGCTGCGAGTCTGCTGCTTGGTGCCAACCAGGTATGGCACTCGCCGCGACGAGCCATCAGCGCCTAGCACACAGTCACCACATGCCCTTGGAGCGAGCCCTGTAGCTAGTCGGTTAGCCTTGGGACGGTGTGGAATCGACCCTCGTGTCCGCAAGAGAACGATGTCTCGGCTGCAGATATAGCCACCATCACAATGGCTTGTGCATGGTGGCTATACGGCGTGGGTCGCCCTCATGCCCGTCAGATCTGACCCACACCAACGCCTGTGGCAGGTGTATGACCCTTGCCACAGGGCTAACTCTCTGTCGGGCGACACCTCCTCCAGGCCTCCTGCGCAATGTCGTACTGGTTGGAGATTTAGGAATTATGTACTCCGGCTAGCGATAGTACGGACCAGTGTAAGATTTAAGGCGACTAATACCAATTCCTGGTGCTACCGCTACAGATCGTTATCCCTCCGCCTCCAGCACCTCTCCTTGCTAAAGGGAAAATGGGTGGGGCCTGATGTGTAGTCCAGATTCAGAGATTTGGTATGAGGGGGTAATATGTCGAACACCGCTATCAAGATTCGGACTGTCGCATATCGGGAGGCTACGGCTGAGATTCATTTTGTCCGGCAGCGGGTGTTTCAGGAGGAGCAGGGCGTTAGCGCTGAGCTGGAGTTTGACGGGTTAGATGAGGGGGCGACCCATCTGCTGGCTTACAGCCAGGAGCAGGCAGTGGGGACGACGCGGATGCGGATGCTAGATAATGCTACTGCCAAAATAGAGCGGGTTGCAGTGCTGACGTCCCAGCGGGGCAAGGGGGTGGGCCGTCAGTTAATGAACTATGCAGTGGATTATCTGCGGGGACAGGGAGTGGGGCGGATTAAAGTGAATGCACAACTGCCGGTGAAGGCCTTTTATGAGGGGCTGGGGTTTGTGGCCCAGGGGGAGGTGTTTGAGGAAGCGGGGATTCCCCATGTGACTATGTGGCTGTAGGGTCACCGCATCGCTACGCCCCTACAAGACGAGGCAGGCCCCCTCGTACACCGGCTGCAGGGGGATGATCGCCATCAGGGTATCATCTTCGTAGATGATGCTGGCGGGGCCAGTGCCAGCGGCGATCGCACAGAAAGGGCAGTCTTTCATAGCGCTAGGTTACTCTGCGGCGTCAGTGGCAGCTTCTTCAGCAGCGGCGGACGCTTCGCTGAGGCGATCGCGCAGCCGGGTGATCTGTCGCTGGTTGGTTTCTACAGTTTCCGTCAGCAGCTCTAAGTCGGCGGGCAGGGTTTCCCGCAGGTTCTGCAGCTGCCGCTCCTGGGCCTGTAGCTCAGCTTCGATGCCCTCCAGCCGCTCCTCTAGGGCTGTTGAACTGATGGTGGCCTGCTCTAAGTCTCGTTTGGCAATCTGCTCTTGCACCAGCAGCCGGTAGGTGAGCCAGCCCGCTAGACCAAGGCCAAAGAAGGTGGCAACTACCAGGCCAAAGATTAGGGTATTTAAGAAACTGCGGGTGCGGTTCAGCTTTGCCTGAAGTTCTTCCACCGTGAGCTTGAGGTTGCTCTGCTGGTCTTTGAGTCCTTCTAGCGAGGGTGGCTCGCTGCGGGGGCGATTCGGGGTGGGGTTGGTGGCCATATCTGGCGAAGAGAGGGGGGTATTAAAACTTGGTCGGGCGCTTGGGAACAAGGCCCCTTGCATAAAGCCGCTGTGGGGCTAGAGCGACATGGGAGAATCGACGTAAACCGTGGGCTCAGGGACCGTGAACGTGAGGTTGTAAAGCTGTAGCCGTTCGGCGATCGCCGAATTGGCCAGGTCCAGCAGCCGCTTGCGCAGCTCTAGGGAGTTTTTGCTGGGGTTGGTGATAAAGAAAAAGATGCGGGTGCGGGTGCCGCTGGGCTCGTCTACATGCTGCACCTTGGTACTAGCTTTGTCAAAGCCCCAGAAAATCTGGCTTTCCCGCTCCACCACCTGGGTCACCAGCGCCAGCTCATTGTGCTCCAGGGGGCGGTCAAAGGCGAGGCACAGCATGGCCATGGTCTTTTTGCCCCGACTGACGTTTTCGATGTTTTTGCTGGCCATGGTGGAGTTAGGGACAATCATCATCGTGTTTTGGGCAATCAACCGAATTTTGGTAGAGCGCAGCCCCACTGCCTCCACCCGGCCATAGACATCCTCGCCGTAGGGGTTGAAGTTGACGCGAATGTGCTCCCCGGAAACATAGGGCCGGTCTAAGTACAGCTCTAGGGTGCCGAACAGGCGGCTGAGGGTTTGCTGGGCGGCAAAGGCGACCGCCGCGCCGCTGATGCCGAGGCCCGCCCCCAATGCCACTAAGTTTACCCGCAGCCCCGCCGCGAAGATCACCACCGCCAGCAGGGTGATCACCACGTAGATCAAGGTCTCGAAAATCAGCACAATTTCGCTCACCTCCCCGAACCAGCGGCGCACCAAGGCAATGACGGACTGGTGAATTACCTGGCGGGCGATGCGGGAGGCCAGCCAGCCCACGGTGACCGCCAGCGCCGAGTAGACGAAAAAGCCCAAAAAGCTGTAGACATCCTCATATTTGACGAGCAGGGTGAGGGCGATCGCCACCAGCAGGAAAGCGCTTACCAGAGAAATCGAGCCTTGGAAGGGGCGGATATATTGGCTGTAGGTGTGGCTGTCGCCGATGCCCCGACGGGCCAGCAGAATCAGCGAGCGCCGCAGTAGCCGGATAACCGCTTCGCCGAAAAAAGGAGAGATAGTGACTGCAGCAATAAATAGCCCCAGCCGGATGATTAATTCGATGACGTATCGGCGAATTTCGGGGTCTATTTCCACGCGGCTACTCTAGGGGATGCTGTTGGCGTGTGGCGCTAAGGACAGGCATTAGAGCGATTTGTCTATAGCGTCATCGGCTGATTAACATCAATCACGCTTTCGTCAACGTCAACCTCTATACCATAATCCCGCAGCCGCTTGATCATGTTCTCGCGGGCTAGCACTAAAAGCCCTTGGCGCAGCTCCATGGATTTACCCGTCGCCCCTAAAATAAAGAAGGTGACCTGGGCTTGGGTGGTCGTTTTGCTATCGCTGTTGACGGTCTCCTGACAGGTCACCTGGGTAAGCCGGTGGTCAATGCCGGCAATGTCGCTGGTGCTGCTGAACACCAGCTGCTCCACCAGCGCTTTCTCCTCGTCTTCCATGGCCCGAAAGAAGGTTAAGGTGACGATGGAAATCACCCGCCGAGCGCCGCTCATATTTTCAACGCTGATCTGGGCGAGGTTGCTGTTGGGAATCACCACCAAGGTATTCTTCCCTGAGAGCCGCACTTTGGTAGAGCGCCAGCCCATGGACTCCACCCGGCCAATGGTACGGTCCGGCAGACGAATGTAGTCGTCGATGGTGAAGGGGCGGTCGATGAACAGCACCACGCTCCACAGAATTTGCTCAATGACTTTTTGGGAGGCAAAGGCGATCGCAAAGCCGCC
>JBCCAG010000145.1:0-7171 GCA_039814955.1 Cyanobacteria bacterium P01_A01_bin.135 | reverse complement strand
TGGGCACTGCCTTTGCCGGGGGGCTCTCCCTGGTGCTCTCCCCCCGCTGGAGCCTGACGCAACTGCGCCAAGTCCTTACCGCTCATCATTCAGACTTGCTCCTGGGAGAGGCAGGACTCATAGACGCGCTGAGGGACAGCATGGGGCCAGGAACAAGGGCATTGGCGTTGCCTATGCTACCCGGCTGGCGTCTGCCGAGCGACGCACCCACCGCAGCGGTCACAGCGACCCATGATTCTGGCCGGCCCTTCTACGCCTGCTTCACCTCGGGCACCACCGGCCAGCCCAAGGGCGTGGTCAAAACCCATCGCTCCTGGGTAGCGGGGCTAGCGGCCAGCCGCATTGAGTTTGGCATCACCGCCTCAGATCAGGTCCTGGTGCCGGGGAGCTTGTCCCATAGCTTGTCCCTCTACGCCGCGGTGGAGGTTTTGGCGGCAGGGGCGACGCTACACCTGCTCAATCGCGCTACCGGCGCGGCTGCAGTGGCGCGGCTGCAGCAATATCCCGTTACGGTGATCGTCGCGGTGCCCACCCTGCTGCACCAGCTGACTTTAGATGCCCCAGACCCCTTCCCGGGCGTGCGGCTAGTGATTGCTGGCGGCGCGAAGCTGACGGAGAAGGTGACCCACCGGCTGCGGCAGATATTCCCCAAGGCGCAGATCGTAGAATACTACGGGGCCTCGGAGCTGGGGTTCGTCAGCGTTCGCTGGGAAGGGATGCCGGCGAGCTCTGTGGGACGAGCCTTTGAGGGTGTGGCGCTGTCGGTGCGGCGGCAGGACGGCAGCGCGGCAGCGGTAGGCGAGACGGGCTGGGTTTGTATTCGCAGTGAGCTGATGTGCGCTGGGTATTTGGACCAGCCTCAAAATCAAAACCAGCGTCAGGGCTTTCGCTACCTCAACGGCTGGGGAACCGTGGGCGATCGCGGCTGGCTAGATGCACAGGGCTACCTTTACCTGGCGGGGCGGCAGGAGATGCTGGTGTGCGCTGGGGTAAACGTGTATCCGGCGGAGGTGGAGGCGGCGCTGCTGAAGCTGCCGGAGGTAGCCGCCGCCCTGGTATTAGGGGTGAGCGACGACTGTCGGGGCGACGTGATTCATGCGGTGGTGGTGTGGCAAGGTAATCCCGTGGACCGGCGCACCTTGCGGCAGCGGCTACGCCCCCACCTGCCGCGCTACGCCTGCCCGCGCCGGGTCTACGCCCTGGAAGCGCTGCCCCTTACCCCTAGCGGTAAGGTGGCTCGTGCCGAGGTGGCCGCGCAATTGCAGCGGGGGCTGCTGGCTCAGTGGGAGGTGCGCTAGTGCTGCCTCCACCGCTCCCCACAGACCCGATCATCGTCGCGGCAAGGCGCACCCCGATTGGCCGCGCCGGGGGGGCGCTGAAGACTGTGCCAGTGGAGCAGCTGCTGGCCCCCGTGCTGCGATCGCTGCTAATCGATAGCGGCGCTGCCCCCGAGGCCATGAGCGACGTGGTGATTGGCAACGCTGTGGGGCCTGGGGGTAACCCGGCGCGAGTAGCGCTGCTGGCGGCGGGCCTGCCGATGAGCCTGCCGGGGCTGACGGTGGACCGGCAGTGCGGGTCGGGGCTGGCAGCCATTAACCTAGCGGCGCGGCTGGTGCAGGCCGGGGCCGGGGAGGTGTATTTGGCTGGCGGCGTGGAGAGTGTGAGCACCGCTCCCTGGCGGATTGAAAAGCCCCAGTCCTTGTATGAGCTGCCTCGGTTTAGCCACCGGGCCCGCTTTGCCCCCGAGGCCTTGGGAGACCCAGACATGGGACCCGCCGCCGAGGCCATCGCCTGCACCTACGGCATCAGCCGCGATCGCCAGGATGCCTACGCCCTGGGCAGCCACAAAAAAGCGGTCACAGCCCAGCAGGCGGGGGCCTTTGACGCGGAGCTCGTGCCTGTCGCTCTTTCCGCTGCCACCCAGGTGAGCGCCGACGAATGTCCCCGCCCAAGCCTCACCCTAAAACGCCTAAGTCGCCTTCCCCCTGCCTTTGACCCAGCGGGCACCGTTACCGCGGGCAATGCCTGCCCCATCAACGACGGAGCGGCGGCGGTGGTGGTGATGTCGCGCCGCTGCTTTGAGCGTAGCGGCTGCGGGGCGGGGCTGCGCCTGGTGGATGCGATCGCGGCTGGGGTCTCTCCTGAGATGCCGGGCTTGGGCCCTGTGGCGGCGACCCGGACGCTGCTGGCCCGGCACCGCAAGCTAACCCTGGAGGCGGTGGCGCGGGTGGAGTTCAATGAGGCGTTTGCGGCCCAGGTGTTGGCCTGCGCGGACCAGCTTAACCTTGACCCAGAGCGGCTGAACGTGGCCGGGGGGGCGATCGCCCTGGGGCATCCCTACGGTGCGTCGGGGGCGGTGCTGATGGTGCGGCTGTTCAGCGAGCTCGTGCGCCAGGATATGCCCCAGGGGACCTTGGGGCTGGCGACCATTGGCGTGGGTGGGGGACTGGGCATCTCGACTTTAGTGGAGCGAGTCGCCAAGGGCGGCTAGAATCCATCCCAGTTTGTCACAAGCTAGACCAACCCTCTAAGTTGGATGAAGAACAAAAAATCTCTTTAAATATGCCCGATCGCATCCTCGTTATTGTTCACCAGTCCAGCTCCAACCCAGGCCGCATCGGGCAGATTTTGCAGGAGATGCAGTACGCCTTGGAAATTCGCTGCCCCGCTGTAGGGACGCCCCTGCCGAACGATTTGAAGGACTACGCGGCGGTGGTGGTCTTCGGAGGCCCCATGAGCGCCAACGACGAGCTGCCCTTCATCCACACTGAGCTGGCCTGGATTCCTCAGGTGTTAGCAGCGGGGAAGCCTTTTTTGGGGGTGTGCTTGGGGGCGCAGCTGCTGGCACGCGCGCTGGGGGCTGAGGTATCGCGCCACCCTCAGCAGCCGGTGGAAATCGGCTATACCCCCGTCACCCCTACCGCAGCGGGTGAACCGCTGTTCAGCGGGCTCTCCCAAGTATTTCAGTGGCACCAGGAGGGATTTGCCCTCCCCCAGGGGGCAGTTCTGCTGCTGGAGGGCCCTGTGTTTGTTAACCAAGCTTTCTGCTGCGCCCCCGGCGTCTATGGGCTACAGTTTCATCCGGAGATGACCCGCTCCATGCTAGAGCTGTGGAACGTCAAAGGAGCCGAAATGCTTAACAACCCAGGGGCCCAGCCGCTGGTGACGCAGCGCGTCGCCCACCAGCAGCATCGCGGGGAGGTGGAGCAGTGGCTGCGGCGGTTTTTAGCCCAGTGGCTGAGCGAGGACCCGTTTCAATCCTGCCCATCGGGCGAAGATATGCTGGCTGAACCGAGCCCGGAAGCGCGTCAAACTTTGTTACAGTCACCCCACCAAGCCTCTGCATAGGGCAGCTTCTGAGATAACCTATATGGATGTTTGGAGCCCGCGCGGCTGTGTCCAGACGCATCTGTACGCCAACTGCAATTCCTATGGCCCATCCTTCTTCAGGTTCCGCAACCGCCTCTGTTCAGTCCAATTCGCAGCCAGCATCTGGACAACCAGCCGCTGGTCAGGCAGCGCCGCCAGCCAACTCTAAAGAGCGCGTCAGCGACTTCATGAAGAGCCTGCAGGATGACATCTGTCAGGCCCTGCAGGACTTAGACGGTGAGGCGACCTTTCAGCAAGATGCCTGGGAGCGCAGCGAGGGCGGCGGCGGTCGCTCCCGCGTCATCAAACAGGGCAACCTGTTTGAGCAGGGGGGCGTTAATTTTTCAGAAATCTGGGGTAAGACCCTGCCACCCTCTATCTTGGTGCAGCGGCCTGAAGCGGCAGGGCATCAGTTCTACGCCACCGGCACCTCCATGGTGCTGCATCCCGTTAACCCCCATGTGCCCACGGTTCACCTCAACTATCGCTACTTCGAGGCGGGGCCGGTGTGGTGGTTTGGCGGCGGCATTGACCTCACCCCCTACTACCCCGTCCGTGAGGACGTGGTGCAGTTCCACCAAACCCTGAAGGACGCCTGCGACGCCCATCACCCCGAGTACTACCCCACATTTAAGCCCTGGTGCGACGAGTATTTTTACCTCAAGCACCGCGGCGAAACTCGGGGTGTGGGCGGCATCTTCTTTGACTACCAAGACGGGCGCGGCCAGCTCTACCGTGGCCCCCAGGAGGACGGTCCGGCGGCGCGCTATAGCCAGCAGCTGGGTGATCTGGAGCCCCGCAGCTGGGAGGCGGTCTTTGACTTTGTGCGCGCCTGCGGCAACAGCTTTTTGCCGGCCTACCTGCCCATCGCCAAGCGGCGGCGGCACCAGGCCTACGGCGATCGCGAGCGCCAGTTTCAGCTCTACCGGCGGGGCCGCTACGTGGAGTTCAACCTGGTTTACGACCGGGGCACGATCTTCGGCCTGCAGACTAAGGGGCGCACCGAGTCAATCTTGATGTCCCTGCCGCCCTTGGTGCGCTGGGAGTACGACTACAGCCCAGAACCAGAAACGCCAGAAGCGCAGCTCTACGAGGTGTTTTTAAAGCCGCAAAATTGGCTACAGCTTAAATAAATCTGGCGTATTCCTGAGAGACTAGTCCCTCACCTTGCTCATGGGTTAAGCTACAGCCAACGTAATAGATAGCCTGCTCATCTGACGGCTCGATGGCAAACCGGGTCATCTTTCCATCCCCCTATTCCTAACTTCCCCAACGATGGAGCAAAAGATTTCAGAAATCATTGAAGAGAAGTGCGCCACGATTTTTCGTCCCGCCGGACGGCTAGATATCACCACCGCGTGGCAATTTCGACTCAAGCTCCAAGAGCACATTTCTCCCGAGCGGCCCCATGTGATCATCAACTTGAGTGACGTGAGCTTTGTCGATAGCTCTGGGCTAACCTCCCTAGTGGCCGGGATGCGCGATGCCGATGAGGTGAACGGCAGTTTTCGGCTATGCAACGTCCATTCTGAGGCCAAGCTCGTTTTAGAAGTGACGATGATGGACTCGGTGTTTGAAATTGTGCCCTCTGAGGAAGATGCCCTAGCGGCGATTGGCGCTTAGAGACAAGACGGGCCGGACTGTCTGGCAGCTTCCCTTGGCAAACGGCAGCAGACAAGGGAAAATAGGGGAGCGATTTAACGATTTCTACCTATCAGTGAATAACGTCCGCACCGTCTCAGACACTAAGCGTGCTTTCTACAGCACCCACACCCGGCCTATCAATTCAATCTACCGGCGCGTGGTGGAGGAGCTGATGGTAGAAATGCATCTGCTGTCAGTTAATGCTAGCTTCAAGTACGATCCCATCTATGCTGTCGGTGTGGTCACCAGCTTTGACCGCTTCATGCTGGGCTATCGCCCTGAAGAGGACTTAGGGTCTATCTTCTCGGCCCTCTGCGGCGCGATTGACGCGGACCCCAGCGGCTACCGTCAGGATGCTGAGCGGCTGCTGGCAGATGCGAACCAGGCAGCTTTGAGTGACTTGAAGCAATTTGCTGAGTCGGGAGAAGGGCTGGACAGCGCGGGCTCACTCAAGGAAGCGCTCCATCAGGTGGCAGCAGAGGACCAGTTCAAGTACAGCCGCCTCTGGGCAATCGGGCTTTACAACCTCATTGAAGCCATTGACTCAGAGGCTGCCGGAGACCCAGAGAAGCTTAAGGAGGTACTTGAGCCCCTGTGCGATCGCCTTGGCATTGCCTTTGAGAAGCTGCAAAAAGATCTCGATATCTACCGCTCGAATTTGGAGAAGCTGGCTCAGGCTAGGATTTTGATGGAGGATATCCTCAAAGCCGACCGCAAGAAGCGGGATGAGCGACAGGCGGGTACGGCAGACGCTAGCGCAGACACGCCGCCCAGCGGGGAGACGTCAGAAGAGACGACGGAAGACGCTGCACAGACGTAGCTATCTTGGCCAGTCGGGCGATTTTGAGACTATCGAGGTCGCTGGGACGGCTGTTGACCGAATCTCTAAAGACTTCATAAATTTGCCCGGCCATTTTTACCCTTTGCGGCGATCGCCGTCTATGTTATCGGGGGACCTGCCCAAAAGACGAATGAGCGGCGACCGACTGACGCCACAGGCGCTAGCCGGGCCGTCCTCCAGTCAGCGATATTGTAGTGAATCTAGACGTAAAACTTAGGAGTTTCAATATGGGTACAGAGCAACGCGGCGCTACGGTTTGGTTTACCGGACTGAGTGGCTCAGGCAAGACGACGATTCGAGCGGCGCTAGAAGAAAAGCTACGGGCCCAGGGCCTCAAAGTGGAGGTGCTGGACGGCGACATCGTGCGGCAAAACCTGACCAAGGGCCTTGGCTTCTCTAAGGAAGACCGGGACGAAAACATTCGCCGCATCGGCTTTGTGTCCCATCTGCTAACCCGCAACGGCGTCATTGTTCTGGTGTCAGCTATCTCTCCCTACCGCGCGATACGGGATGAGGTGCGTGAGCGGATTGGCGATTTTGTTGAGGTCTACGCCAATGCCCCCTTGTCAGTCTGCGAGGATCGGGATGTCAAAGGGCTGTACAAGCGGGCCCGCTCTGGGGAGATCAAGCAGTTCACCGGCATTTCTGACCCCTACGAGGCCCCGGAAGCCGCTGAAGTCGAGTGCCGTACAGACTTAGAGACTCTTGAGGAGAGTACCGACAAGGTGCTCGCCAAGCTGGAAGAAATGGGCTACGTCCCCTCAAAGAGCGCGGTGTAGCACTCCGTAGCGCCGCTTTAAGTGGGCTGCCGGGGGGCTAAGAAGCGAGGGTTAAACCCGCTCAGCGGCCCTCAGTTTTGCTGAGCGGGCTCTGGGGTTGGCGGCCACTTCGGCTTCGTCCGCGATCGCCGGTTTCTTCGTCAATACCGTTAGCGCTGGGTTGCCTTTAAGGCTGTGCTTCACCAAGCGGTCCTCTAGGCTATGAAAGCTGATAATCACTAGCCGTCCCCCGGAATTCAGCCACTGGGGAGCCTGCTCTAAGAGTCGTTCCAGTTGCTCAAGTTATCGGTTTACCGCAATCCGCAGGGCCAGGAACGTGCGGGTGGCTGGGTGAATGCGCCCGTAACGGTAGCTCCGGGGAACGCTGCGGGCGATCGCCTCGGCGAGCTGCACGGTGCCAGTGAAGGGGCGCTGCTGCACAATCTGCCGGGCGATGCGCCGAGACAGCCGCTCCTCCCCGTACTCGTAGATCAAATTGGCGAGGGTAGTCTCGTCGGTGTGGTTAACGATGTCAGCAGCGGTTTCGTCTTGGGTCTGG
>JBCCAG010000099.1:0-8791 GCA_039814955.1 Cyanobacteria bacterium P01_A01_bin.135 | reverse complement strand
GCCCAGGGCAAATCGGAAGCGCAGCGGCTGCTGGCCGAAACTCTCAGGGCAACGGGAGGTGACCTGGTGCTTCAAAAAGAGGCAATTGAGGCATGGCGCTCGGGAGGGTCGCGGATGCCTCGGGTCTTGGTGATGGGCGACGGCTCTACAGAGCTACCGTTTTTGCTTGACCTCAACAGTATGCGATCGCCTTAGACTTCCTACCAGGTTTTGCCACCGAACCGGCCCTATCATCAGTAATATGGCTTTGGTCACTTTGCTCAGGCCAATCCTGGTGATGAAATGTGGCGTTACGGAGTCAAGTGAGGCGCCACCAGACACAAGCCATTGTGATGGTGGCTGTAAATTGGCCCAAAAAACTGGGGAGGCGGTAACCGCCTCCCCAAAAACCTGTGTTGAGCTCGGCTAGGGCTGCAGCCTAGCCGAGCTGTCCATCTTCGTAGTCTATTTTTCCAGGAAGTTCTGTACCTGGCCCAGGGCCGCCCGTCCAATATTGAACGCAGCCCAGCTAGCCGCCAGGATCAATGGCGATAGAACAACTACGACACGCCAGTCCATATTAATAATCTCCCTTTAAGCAGTTTGTAAAACGTACATTTTGTCAAACGTACATTGCAAAGTAAGTAGCTGCCCATGGCGATCGCCGCCTATCGCTTTCCTATATGGAAGCAAAGCCTGACGACATCTGTCATCGAGAACTACCTATCCATTGTGCGACGAAATGACGGATTTTTCTAGGGAGCGGCTTCCTGAAACTTTCTGCAGCGCGATATTCCCTTAGCCCGCGAGCCCTAGTCACAGGGTTGGGTTGCTGTGCTGCTGGAGAATCGAAAGGATGGTGGCGGCGAGGGCGTCGGGCTGCTCAATCATCGCAAAATGACCGCAGTTCTCCAGCTCCACTACATTGTGGCCAGTGTTTTTGAACAGGTAATGGAAACTTGCCAAATGATTGACGTATTTGGGCTCCATGATGTCGTCCTGGTCGCCAGCGATGAAATACACAGGCTGGCTCAGATGGGAGACCACGTGGGGCAGGCGATGGACTTCCGCCTCGGTGGTGGAATCTAGCAGCGATCCCATGGCTGCCTCGGCGTCTGCCGCCAACAGATCCAGTAGCCGCTGCCGCCCCCACCGCTTTTGCAGGGGACGGGCCACATTCATTCGGGCCATCGCCAGATCGAGAAAGGGGAGTCGCCGCAGCCATTTGGGCCGCAGCCGTACGAGCTGCTGCCCAACACCGCGAAAGGTCTCAAACTCTTCTTTGAGGTAGATACCGCCGCCGGAGTTGACGCAGATGCAGCCGCAGATCCGCTCAGGAGCCTGAAAAGCAGCCCACAAACCAATGCTCCCTCCCAAGGAGTGGCCGATCACCCAAGCTCTCTCAATCCCGAGGCCGTCCATGAGCTGGAGCAAATCTTGGGCATAAGCCGCAGGGGAGTAGCGTGAGGGGGTGGGCTGCAGGTCAGGCGGCTCGCCGCCGATGTCTCCACCCCTGGCGGGGTTGGGTAGCGGCGCCCCGTTGAAAAAGCTAGGCTGATTGCCATTGGCCTGATTATTATTGGCCTGACTGCCACCAGAGTGCTCGCCGCCCATAACAGACGGCTGGGAGTCCCCGAACCCGCGCAGATCGTACAGCAGACAGGTATGCTCTGCCTGCAGCTGCTGCGTCAGCGGGTACCAGTACTCACGACTCAGGAGCCAGCCATGCACAAACACAAGACAGGCACCGTCCCTTGCCGCCGTTAAGTCATAGGTATGGAGGGTCCCAAGCACATCAATCTTTGCCATATGCCTATGGTAACTTGGCACCTCAGCAAGGCTCAAATCACTGAGGCCATAACGATGTCGTCATGCTTTTGGAAATTAAGTCTTTAGAATAAGATGATGAATAGGTACAAATACAGAAAGCATGTAGGTGGGAATGGCGAGCGGCATCGATAAAGAGACGGCGTTGTCTGAGCGGGAGCTGCAGATTGTTGAGCTTGTCACAGTGGGCCTAACGAATCAGGAAATCGCGGAAAAGCTAGATATCAGCAAGCGCACGGTCGATAATCACGTCAGCAATATTTTGACCAAAACGGCGACGGCCAACCGCGTCGAGCTGGTAAGGTGGGCTCTCAAGTGGGGCAAGGTCTGCCTTGATCAGGTCAACTGCTGCACGTTGCCAACCCCCACAAGTGCCCCTGACGTTGACACACCGCTCTAAACCCAATGACCCGCTCCCCGTCTGGCCTTTCCTTCACGCAGCTACCCTCTCTCACCATTGAAATCCGCTGCCAGCAGCTGCCACTTGCCGTCTACCGGGAGGTTAGCTGTCACCTGCGCCAATGTAGCGGCGTCGACGTCGAAATCTTGCCGCAGCCAGCAGCCAAGTTTCGCTACGGTGATAGCCAGGCCGGCGGCCTGAGGCTCCGCTATCAGCCCGACATCGACCACACCAACCAGCAGCAGGTCGAGGCTATTCTCCGCTACTATGGCGATCGCTACGGGGCTTGGGAGCTCATCGGCGAGCCGCATTAACCGGCCAAACCTGCGCCACCGCAGGAATTGTCCTGCGCTACCGCAGGCGGCGCAGGACAATGCGCCACGCAGGTATTGTAATAAGACAAGGTGAAAGGGACCATGGTGAAAGCGATTCGGGGTACAAAGGATGTCTTGCCGGAGGACATCCCCTATTGGCACCGCGTTGAGTCGGTGGCCTACGACGTATTGACGCGGGCCGCTTACCGCGAAATTCGTACGCCCATCTTCGAGGAGACGGCGTTATTCGAGCGCAGCATCGGCGAAGCGACGGACGTGGTGGGCAAGGAGATGTACACCTTTCGCGATCGCGGCGATCGCTCCTTGACCCTGCGCCCAGAAAATACCGCTAGCGTGGTGCGGGCCTTCATCGAGCACAGCCTCTATGCTCAGGGTCTGCAGCGGCTATGGTACCTGGGACCCATGTTTCGCTATGAGCGCCCTCAGGCGGGACGGCAGCGCCAGTTCCACCAGGTCGGCGTGGAGGTGCTAGGCAGCGACTCCCCCCGGGTAGACGTCGAGGTGATTGCCTTAGCCACCCAGTTCCTGCAGACCCTTGGCCTCAGTGAGCTGACCTTATTGTTCAACTCCATCGGCGACCTGAGCGATCGCCAACGCTACCGGGAGGCCCTAGTCGCCTACCTCACCCCCTACAAGGGTGATCTTGATGCCGACTCTCAAGATCGGCTAGCGCGGAATCCGCTGCGCATTTTAGACGCTAAGGACAAGCGAACCCGGGAGATTTTGCAGCAGGCCCCCAGCATCCACGACCACCTCAGCGATCCTTCCCGGCACCGCTTTGAGCAGACGCAGCAGCTCCTAGAGACCTTAGGCATTGCCTACCGCCTAGATCCCCAACTGGTGCGGGGTCTAGATTACTATACCCACACCGTATTCGAAATTCAGTCGGATGACCTCGGGGCCCAGGCCACGGTATGTGCCGGGGGGCGCTACGACGGCTTGGTTGGCCAGCTGGGTGGCCCAGATACCCCAGCGGTGGGCTGGGCCAGCGGCATCGAGCGGCTGATTCTGTTGCTGCAGCAGCACAGCGATCAGTCAACCTCCCCCCTCGACTTCTATCTGGTGTCCCGAGGGGAGGCAGCTGAACCTCAGGCCCTAGCGATCGCCCACTCCCTGCGGCAGCGAGGGTTTGCCGCCGAGCTAGATGTGACGGGCAGCGCTTTTGGCAAGCAGCTGAAGCGGGCCGACCGCAGTGGGGCAACGGCCTGTCTGATGCTGGGGGATGTCGAAGCCGAGAGCAATACGGTGCAGGTAAAGTGGCTTGCTTCCGGCAAGCAAGAGGAGATCAAGCAGGCTAACTTACTAGAGAATGTCGAGCAGCTCCGCCAGCAGCTTGCCGCGGCAAAAGAGGGCTAATCCTAAACCCAGAGCCGCCTGCAAACCACAAATTGCTACAGGGAGCTAGAATCTAGACTCTCCGCCTCACCGATGGTCTTCGGTAAATGCAGGCCACATTCCTGCTTGACCCCGTGAAAGCGGGTGTCGCGCACGTCGTCATCCGCCGCGGTGATGGGGCGGCTTGAATGCCAGTCACCAACGGTCATATAGCCCTCGTCATATAGGGGGTGGTAGGGGAGGTCGTTGTCCTTTAAGTAGTAATAGATATCCTTTGGGGTCCAGCGCAGAATCGGCAGCACCTTGTAAATACCGGCCTGCTGGTTCACAAAGCTCAAAGAGCGGCGGTGGTGGGTCTGGTCGGCCCGCAGCCCCGCCAACCAGGCGGTCACGTTAAAGTCCTGCAAAGCTCGCTGCATGGGCTCCACTTTGCGAATCTGGTCATATAGATTCAACGACTCCAGGTCAGTTTCCTTCCACAGCTGGCCATGTAGCGCCTCCATGCGAGCCGGACTCAGCTCTGGCTGGTACACCTTGACATTGAGGTTGAGACGCTTCGTCAGGGCCTCAGCAAACTGATAGGTTTTTGCCGGTAGGTAACCCGTATCCACCCAGATTACCGGAATATCGGGAATCACTTGCGTAACGAGGTTGAGCATGACCGCAGACTGAATCCCAAAGCTAGTGCTCAAGATTAACCCATCCCCGAAGGTGTCAGCTGCCCACTCTACGATGCGCTGAGCATCCGCCTGGTCCAGCGCCTGGTTGATTGTGGTCAAATTTAGGTCGGTCTTTAGCTCACTCGTTTGCGATGTTGCATGCGTCATAGGCACTAGCTGCGTCTCCATCCCTGCCAACAGCGCCGCGACCGACCGTTTGCACCCAAGCTACCTCAGGCAGTGGCGCAAGTAATTGTCGCTTCACCAGTATTCATAATAGGCCAACATTCTCGCAATTAGCGTAACCCTGCTGGTTCAGTTAATCTTCTCCATCTGCCAGGTTGCCAAGGTGCCCACCGGGCTCCAAAGCAAGTAGGGCAGCAGCAGCAGCGTAGCCCATAGGAAGATTCCGCTCACGAGCGCCGCTAGCGCCAGGCATAGGACAAATCCCGTTCCCCCCAGCACCGTCCCAATGCGCAGCCGGTGGGTCCAGAGCATTGCTGGCGAATACGCTACGGTAATCACCTCTAGCAGGGCATAGAGGCCCATTAATAGCCAGGTGAAGGGTTCTCCGGGCTGGCGGGTCCAGACAATATAGGCAGACCAGGCACCACAGATAAAGACCGTGATCCAAATGATGGGAATCAAGGGCTCAATCGTCAACCAGCTTGGCCGCTCCAATCGCCGGAACCACTTAATATCTTTGGGTCGCAGCACGTTGCCCGCTAGCCCAATCAGCAACGTCACCCCTCCAATTACCAACCAAGCCGGCATGGTCACACCCTCCTATTGCGATCGCATTCGTCAGAGATCTTTCCGTAGCACCGAATGACCGCAGTCCTATATGGTTTGCGCAAAGCCTGGATCAACGCTGGAGAGATTTTCCCCATCTTCAGCCCGTAGCTCGGGGAAGCTTTCCTGCAAGTGCTGCTCAAGTATAGCGAGATTACGGATGTTGGCTTTGAAAAAAGCGTCAAAAACATCGCCGACTAAGGGCACGGACCCCAATAGGGTTTCGAGGGCCACATTGAAGACCATGCCGCGCATCAGCCGCCCCGGAAGCCGAAAGCGAGCCGCTAACACCAAGATATAGAGCGATAGCCCCGTGCCGATCAGGTCTCCCGCCCCCGGCAACAGCCCCAAAATAGGATCTAGGCCAATGCGAAACTTGGTGCCGGGAATGCCAATTGCCGTATCCATGAGGCGGCTGACGCGGCGAATCCGGTTAAGGGTTTTGAGGCGATCGCTGACGGTCATAGCAGTGGGTCCTTAGAAACGACAGAAATGGTGAAACGGGTCAGCGCGGGGGAAGCGTTCAGGCGGCTCACGTCCAGTAGAGCAGCTCTGCTCGGGGAAAGCGGCGGGCGATTTCCGTGGTGAAGAACCCCTTGAGGTCTTTGCTGGTATCGCGGTCGTACAGGTACTTGATGCCGCCAAACTTGTTGCGCTTAACGCTGCGCCCCTGCTCGTCTAAATCTAGTCGGCTACCGGGATACCAGCTCTGCAGCACCGCCTTAGAGCCTGGGGTAAATCGGTGGGAGATCAGCTCAAAGGTCAAGTCACAGTCAAAATCGATCGCCTTCTGGATCTGATCAAAGAGTTGCCCGTAAGCTTGCTGCCACCCTTCGATGGCCATAATCGGCGCAATCACCAATCCCACAGGGTAGCCCCCACCCCCTTGAGACTGGGGCGGGGCCAGGCGACGCAGAGCCCCCAGCCGCTGAGCGACGCTGGCGGTCCCCCCTTCGAACTGGCGGGAGACGGCAGCCGCATTGACGCTAAAGCGGCAGCGGGTCTGGCCATTATGGGGCAGGTCGACAAGGCCCTGCACCTGGTCAAACTTACTCACCCAGCGCAGATGCCCCCACCGCCGGGTACCAAAATAGCGGATGCAGGCCGCTAGGCTACCCGTTAAATGCTCAATCCCCAGCGGGTCAGTGTAGCAGCTGACCTCAAACGTGGTCGGCTGCCCCTCGGATTCGTACTGCTGCAGATTCTCCAAGATGGCGGGCAGGTTGGCATAGGCCCGAATCACCGGGGGGCCTTTAAGGCTACCGGCAAGATAGCAGTACTGGCAGTGGGCCGGGCAGCCCTGGGCAAGATGAAACTGCCAGTCGGCGGAGGGGGGAATGGGGGAAAGCTTGAACTGGCTTGGGGGCGCGACCACCACCGCTAGGGTCCGCTTGGCGATCCCGTAGGTCTCCCGCTCGGTTTCGCCCCGCAGGCCCGTCAGACGATTTTGCCTCAGTGCCTTAACCGGCAGGCCAAGCTGCTGGACTCGGCTGAGAATCTGCTGCCCCCAGTCTTCTTTTAGGGCGGCGGGGGTAAACAGCACCTGCTCTGGCATCCACTGATGGCGGCTACCCTGAGGATAGGGCGATGGCGCGGCGGGCGGTTCAAGAGAGCTCAGGGTGGGGGGCTGCTGGGGGGAGCTAAAATCTGAGCTATCAAATGGGGCCATCGTCACAGAGCTAATCGAAATTATCTAACCCCTATTATCTCGGCGCACCCAGGGTGACGAAATGGATCGGTTGAGGGACCTTCCTGAATTGCCGCCGCACCAAAAGGTAGAAATTCGTGGCTAAGCCTCGGTCGCTGATGCCGTTGGGGCCAGCACAACTGAGGTCAGCTTTTCCCCTTTCGTAGGGGCCACTACCCGTTTGCCGCTACTGCTGCGATCGCCCTTGGGCACCGACGAGGCAGCGATCTGCGCCATCCGGTCGTGGTCGGTCGTCACCTGCAGGGCTGCCTCTGGGTCAGTCAAACATAGCCCGATGAGCTGGTCTGTCTTGGTGGTGAACGGCATCATCTGAATTCCCAAGTCACCGCGATTGCCCAGACGGACTTTGGCGAGGGGGATGCGTTTGCCGTAGCCCCGGGCAGTCATCAACAGTAGGCTTGCCTCGCCGGCGGCAGTGCCATCAGGAACCAGCGCCCAGCCCGCCAACTGCTCCCGGCGGCTGATGCGAATCCCCGTTTGGCCCTGGGCCGTTCGTCCGGTGTAGCCCAGTTGCTCTGGGGTAAGAGCGAACCGCAGCAGCCGCCCCCCGGAGGTGACCAAAGCCAGCTGAGCTCCGCTGCTGACTACGAAGGCATCAACCAAGCTATCTTGCTCCTTGAGCTTCAGCGCCGTTAGTCCTCTGGCGGTCAGGGAAGCAAAATCCGCCAGGGGCAGCCGCTTCACCCGTCCTCGCTGAGTGAGCAAGATCACATCCTTCTGCTCGGCACCGTCGGGATAAATGAACTGCGTGGCGCAGGTCTCTAGGTCGTCCCGAACCGAGCTGGGGAGCAGCGTCACCAGCGGCGTCCCCCGAGAATTACGAGGAGTCGCCGGAATTTCTCCCACCTCAAGGCTGTAGGCCTTGCCGCTGCTGGTAAAGCTGAGCAGCGACTGCGCGGTAGTGGTGGGAGCAATCTGCGTAACGATGTCATCGGTAACGGGCTCCAAAGACTGGCTCGGGGCGGGCGCTTTCGCCTGCCGGCGGCCAAAGGCCCGGGGGGAAGAGCGCCGAACATAGCCCTGCTGGGTGAATTCCAGCACCACGTCATCTTCAGCGACTTCAGCTTCAATCTCGGCTAGCCGCTCTTTTTCCTGGGCACGCTCCGCTGCGCTGAGAATGCGGGTACGGCGCGGGTCGCCAAACTGACGCTTGAGGCCGCGCAGCTCTTTTTTGAGGGCCTTCAAAAATTCGCGGCGATCGCTGAGCAGCTGATTGAGCCGGTCAATCTGGGTGGTGAGCCCCTCGTACTCCTCCTGCAGCCGCTGGCGCTCCAGGCCCGTCAGGCGGCGCAGGGGCATGGCCAAGATGGCGTCTCCCTGGCGATCGCTGAGGTCAAACCGCTGCTGGAGCTCGGCTTTGGCGGTGCTGCCGTCTGGGGCATTGCGGAGGATGTCGATCACCGCATCTAAGTTCTCTAGAGCTACCAGCAGCCCTGCCACAATGTCGCGCCGCTGCTCCGCCTGGGTGAGTTCGTGGCGATACTGGCGCGTCAGCGTCTGCTCCCGAAACTCAAGAAACGAGGCGAGCATCTGCCGCAGGGACATCTGCTGAGGTTGCCCCTCCGCTAGGCAAAGCATGATGGTACCAAAGTTGCTCTGCAAAGGGGTGAGGCGATACAGCTCGCTGAGCACGGCCTCCGCCGCGGCGTCACGCCGCAGCTCAATCACCACCCGCATCCCCTCGCGATCGCTCTCGTCGCGAATGTCGGCAATACCCTCAACGCGGCCATTGTTGACGAGTTCGGCGATCTTCTCG
>JBCCAG010000134.1:0-7577 GCA_039814955.1 Cyanobacteria bacterium P01_A01_bin.135 | reverse complement strand
GTGCTTGGGGGCCAAGCCCCCAAGCACAAGGCTGGGGGACGGAGCGCCTCCCCCAGCAGCCCCCCGCGCATGGCGATATCTGTGGGAGGTTGGGCGTTTTGGTGGTGCTCCAGGCTGCGCTGCGATCGCCACATGTCGGTTTGCGGTAGGGACATGGCACTGCCATGTCCCTACGACACGTCTATCGCATTACGCCTTATTGATGCCATTAGACGGGCACAAATCCGCCAGGCCACAGCGATCGCAGGCGGGTTTGCGGGCGTCGCAGACGGCGCGGCCGTGGTAGATGAGGCGGATGGACCAGTTTTCCCAGTCGGATTGGGGGAGAAGCGGTATTAGGTCTTGCTCGATGCGTTTGGGGTCTTTCGATTGAGTAAGGCCGAAGCGACCCGTGAGGCGTTTAACGTGGGTGTCGACGGTGACGCCGGCGTTGATGCCGTAGGCGTGGGCCAGCACAACATTGCCGGTTTTGCGGGCGACGCCGGGGAGGGTGAGCATCTCTTCCATGGTGCGGGGCACTTCGCCGTCAAACACTTCGACAATGCGGCGGCAGGCTCCCTGGATGTTTTTAGCCTTATTGCGGTAAAAGCCGGTGGAGCGCACTAAGGCTTCTAAATCTGAGAGCTCGGCGTTGGCCAGGGCGGGGGCGTCGGGGTAGCGGGCGAATAGGGCGGGGGTGACCTTGTTGACCCGCTCGTCGGTGCATTGGGCGGACAAGATGGTGGCAACCATGAGCTGCACCGGGGTCTCATAATCCAGGGAGCAGGGGGCCTCTGGATAGAGGTCTTTGAGCCGCGCCAGAATCTTTCCCGCTAGCACCTTGTGCGATCGCTTGACCCTTGGCTGCTTCGCCTTAGGTCGCTTTGCTTTGGTCTGGGTAGTGGTGGGGGAAGCGGGCATGGGCTACTGGAAAAGCTTTTGAAATACTTCTAGCTGGGTGGTATCTCGCACAATTAGAAAAATGCCCAGCCCCAGCAGCAGCACCAAACCGGTCTGCATGACGTTTTCCTGGAGCTGGTTAGGCAGGGGTCGACCCCGTACCCCTTCTACCAGCAGAAACGCGAGCTGACCGCCATCTAGAGCAGGCAGGGGTAGGATATTGATGATGGCGAGGTTGATGCTGATGATGGCAGCAAAGGGAAACAGGCGGGTAATGTCCCGCTGGGCAAACTGTGCTCCCTGCTCAACGATCTTTACCGGGCCAGCCACCTGGTCTGCTACCTCAGAAAAGTTGGTGACGATAGAGATCAGGCCCTGGGCTGTCTGCAGTAGAGTGCCCTGAAACTCGTTAGCAGCGTAGGAGAGCACTTCTCCCGGACCGTTAGGAGAGCGGTAGTCGACGGTGCCGTTGGGCATCAGCCCCACCCCGACGATCGCCTTGTCGGCCTTGCGGCTTTGCAGCGGCGTCATCTGCACCTCCACCGTGCGATCGCCCCGCTGCAAGACGAAGTCTAAAGGCTGGTTGGGGCTCTCCTGAATCTTATTCATCAGGGTCTCAGTGGCCTCGCTCCCTTGCCCCAAAGATTCACCATTCACCGACAGGAAGATGTCACCTTGCTTGATGCCGGCCTGCAGCGCCGGAGATTTGACGCTTTCACCGCTGGGCAGTAGCACCTCAGACTGGACCCGGGGTACCAGCACGCCGGGCTCGTAGTTGATGCCCTGGGGGATGCCGATGCTGCCAAACTGCACCACAAATACCAAGTAGGCAAACACTAGGTTGGCGATTACCCCGGCGCTGATCACAATGGCCCGATCAAAGATGGGTCGGTTTTTCAGCAGGTCTTTGTCGTCTTTGGGAATGGTGCTCTCGGGATCATCGTCCGGGAAGCCCACAAACCCTCCCAAAGGAAACGCCCGCAGCGCATATTCAGTAGTCGCCCCCTGATAGCTCCATAGAATTGGGCCAAAGCCAATGGAGAACCGATTGACGTGGATGCCCTGCAGCCGGGCCGCTGCAAAGTGCCCCAGTTCGTGAACCACAATCAGAAGCGCGAGAACCGCGATCGCCGCTAAGACAGACATAGTGAGCTTTGTCGTAAATATTACGTAATTTATCTATTCTAAACCGAAACTATTATCAGGGGCTGCTCCAAGCGGCTGAATGTGGGTCTGGGCAACCGTAGCCGATGGCGGTAATAACCGGCTCAATGAGGCGACGGCGGCGATCGCACTTGTCGCCTATTTAATCGCCCATCTACTCATCTACCGGCACTGCCGTCACGTTAATGGTGGTAGCCGGCTCATCTGGCTCATCCTGCAAGCGGGACTCTTTGGTGGCGGAAGACTGCAGGGATATCATCAGCCGGAACACTTGGGAGAATACCAGCGCCAGCACAACGAAATCGTCGATTTGACCTAGGATAGGAACAAAATCGGGGGAAAGGTCAAAAGGACTAGCAACGTAGAGTAAGCTGCCAATCAGAACGAGCCAGCGGTAGGCAGGCGATTGCATCAGGAAGCGCTTCATGGCAAAGGGCGGCGAGGGATTGAACAAACAGTCGCGGGACTATCCCGATGGGGACACGATTCGGCCGGATACCGATTAAGATTCATATGGTTCTCACATCGGTTCTAGCTGATTTGGTTCCGGCTGATACAGTAAAACTAGCCAAGGCGTGGCGGGGTCAACAGGAGGTAACGCGTGAATATTTGGGGGCTATTTATCAAGGGTGGGCCGGCGATGTGGCCACTCTTGCTGCTATCGATCCTAGCGCTAAGCACGGTGATTGAGCGCATTTGGTTTTGGTCTAAGATTCTCACCCGAGAGCGGGAAATTGTGGGCCGTACCCTAGAGGCCGCCCGCCGCGACTGGAACGCCGCCCGCGAAATCTCTCGGCGGGCACTGCGTCAGCCCATTGGCCGATTTTTGAACGCGGGGCTAGATTTGCGGGACCCGGACCCGGAGGTGTTTCAACTGGCGCTGCAGACTTCTGCCGATGAAGAGCTGGCCGCCATGCGCCGGGGCGACAAGATTCTGGAAACCGTGATTGCTCTGTCGCCGCTGCTGGGTCTGTTGGGTACGGTGTTAGGTCTGATTAACTCCCTGGGGGCGATTCGCATCGGCGATATTGTTTCAGGCTCTAACGTAGAGGTGACCCTGGGTATTTCGGAGGCGCTGATTAGCACCGCTTTTGGCCTAATTGTGGCCATCATGAGTCTGGCGTTTTACCGCATCTTTCAGGGCCTGATTACCGGCCAAGTCAAGGTATTTCGGCGGGCTGCTAACGAGCTGGAGCTGCTGTACCGCAAGAACTGGGCCCTTCGCCGCCGCTCTGATGCCGTCGATGGTGCGAGCACCGCCAATAGCGCGAGGGAGCCCGAATCGGCACCGCCCAACCAATATCAGTCAGCGCCACCCACCAAGTAGCCGCTGCGCACGTGTAACGTAGCAAAAGAGTCAGCCATGAAAATCAACTGGGATGCCCCCACCGAAGACGTCCGCATCGAAATCCTGCCGCTGATTGACGTCATCTTTTGTATTTTGACCTTCTTTATCCTGGCGGCGGTCACCCTCACCCGCCAGTCTACCATTGGCGTGGACCTGCCCCAGGCCAGTACGGGCACTACCCAAATGCGGGACATGCTAATTGTCAGCGTGGACCCCATTGGTCAGCTCTACTTAGAGCAGGACCCGGTAACGGAGCCGGAGCTAACCCAGGCCCTGAGCGACTACCTCTCTTTGACGCCGGATGGGGTGGTGGTGCTGTATGCGTCGCGGCTGGCGCAGTACAACGATGTGGTGGAGGTGCTGGACCTGCTGCGATCGATTGGTGGGGAGCGGGTGGCTTTGGCAACGCTGCCGGAGACGGGGCGACCTGCGACGGGAGAGCAGCCGGCGCTGCCGGAGCTGGATGGGTTTGAGTTGGATTTGGGGATTGATGGGCTGACTTTGCCGGAGACGCCGGCGGTACCGGAGGGGTCGGAAGGGGCTCCAGAGACAGCGCCAGATACGGAAGAATAAGGGCTCCTTGCTTTGAAGGGCTTAAAGCTACTGGTACTCACTTCTCGGTTATGAGGCCTGAATTCTGATTTACCCCTCTTAATCTCCCCTTGGTAAGGGGAGAAACCTGCGTGTTTAGCGATCGCGGTAGTGGGTTAGCCAGGTCTTCAGCAGCGCTACGGTGATTTGCCAGCGCCCCTCATCATCTATCTCTTCCACCACGTCGTGTTTTTGTAGGGTGGCGAGGGCGGTTTGCAGGGTGGCTGGGTCTAGCGCAAGCTGGGTCTGCAACTCGGCGGTGGTTAGGGGTGCGGTGGCGAGGGCTTGCAGGATGGCCTGCTGGCCGGGTGCGCCTTGGCCCGCCTGTCCCCAAACGCCGTCGAAGTAGTAGCGGCCCCGCTGGAAAAATTGCTGGGTGATGACGGCGTCTACATCCTGGATGGTCAATAGGTTATCGCGCTGGCGGCCTTGCTCAAAGACGTAGTCGTTGTAGCGGCGGACGAGCTGGAAGCCGACTAGCTGGCAGAGGTAGGGCTGGCCGTGGGTGAGGGCGTAGATTTTTTCGAGGGCTTCGGGGTGGTAGTCGAGGGGGAAGTCTTCGCTGGGGGTGGTGAGGAGCTGAAGTGTCGCGGCGCGGTTGAGGAAGCCGACGCGGATGGGGATGACGCTGGCGAAGAAGGGCTGGAAGTAGTCGGCGGTCATTTCTTCGAGGGTGTGGAGACCGGCGAAGGCGAAGGCGAGGCGGGGGTTCATTTGCACGAGGCCGCGTAGGTAGCCGAGGAATTGTTCGGAGAGCTGGCCTTGGTGAATGAGGGTTTCGAGGGTTTCGAATTCGTCTAGGGCGATGATGAGGCCGGTGCTTTGTGAGGTTTCGGAGGGGGCATTAGGTGAAGCGGCCCCCCAACCCCCGAGATCGGGGGAGCGGGATTCGAGGTCAGGATTATTAGAGGTCTGTGATAGCGAGGAGTTGGGTTGTTCTCCGGTTCCCCCAGTATTGGGGGTTAGGGGGCCTTCTAAAGCTCGAAGTACCGCCTTCAAATACTGCTCAAAAGTTCGCTGCGGAAGCTGAAGAAATTCCTCATCCTTAGGCGGCGTAACGCCCGTTGCCTCGCTAATCTCATCGCTAAGCGCCAGCAGCACCTCGCCCACCCCCTTCTCCACGTTGCCCAGGCGTTGGAGATCGATATAAATCACCTTTGACCGCGAGCCAATTCGGTCCGTAGCGTTGCGCAGAATGGAGGTTTTGCCCATACGGCGGTGGCCGTAGAGGACGATGGAATGAAGGGTTTCGTTGGTGATCCACAAATGTTCGAGCCGCTGCATGATTTCGTCGCGTCCGGCGAAGCGATTGCCTAGGACGGGATCGCCAATGGTGTAGGGGCTGCGGATGGGATGGGCGATGTTAGCTCTTTGCTCAGGCCCTTTAATTAAAGCTTCATTCGTGTGGACAGCACTGGGAGCTGAAACCTGAGCTTCAGTAGAAAGACGATGCTCAAGATATGTGAGCTTCAGATTATTTGCATACTTTTGATATTGGCGGAAACAAGCTACCATAACCTGCTGCGGATATCCTCTAGCTGCATTGGTTATATCTAGGATTTCTTGTTTAGAAAATCTGACAGGTGTGCCTGCAAGCCGAGATTTGATAAATGCAGTCACTAGGTCTCTATCCCATGGCCCTATCGATTCTTCTAAGCAAATATTCCGTAGCGGTGACACCTTCCCCTGAGCATCTGGAAACAGCTTCCCTAAAGGAACAGATGCTGAAAAGACTAATCTCAGAGGTGCATCTGAACCCTCAGCTAACCCCCTCAACTGTGAACGAATCTGTTCTGTAAAGCCATCCCACGCCATCTTTTCTGTTCCATCTACTAGTAGCAGCACCTTCGGATTCAACCAACGTACTGCCCGCGACAACCTTCTGCCTTTTAGGACTTCTATTTCTAGCTCATCACATAGTGCTCCATAGAAATCACTTTCGTCGTAAACATTGTGGAGATTCAAATACACTGGACGGCGCGGCGGCTGCAACCGACTTTGTGCTTCCCGGGCAATCGCCTTTAGAAACGACGACTTCCCCACCTGCCGCTCCCCAATAATTGCTACGCTGCTGCCACTGTTGAGAATTGCAAACACGCTGCGCAGCTCTTCCTCTCTGTCGAAAAACTGGTGGGCTTGGTCAACCACGCCGTTGATCGGCACAAAAGGGTTTGGTGGTATGTCGACTGGTGCCTGAGGAGAAGGCATTTGCGCTGAGCGATCGCTTGCTGCCGGGAATGCTGGAATTTCTTTAGATTGAACTTTATTCGTTACGGGAAATCTGGGCGCTGTCGATGGCTTGCCCCGCTCCAGCATGGCATTCAGAATAGCTTGGCGGACGTCACCCTCACTTAGACCAATCAAATCTACATAGACAACTGGCCCAAGTAATCCTTCAAGATCGCACTCCCCCACTCGAACTGGAATCATCCTCCGTTCTTGGCCCGTAGGGTCTCTAGCAAATACAGCAGCCCACTCGGGTTGCGTGTAGACGGCTTTAAGATAATCTTCCGACAGCACCACTAGCGTCTTTTCGGCCTCCCTAGCCGCGCGCTGCATTTTCAGCACGAAATTACTCCCAGAACGAAAGTCCCATACGTCAATAATGACACTATGCCCTTCCTCCTCCAGCATCCAGCCGATCCACTCGGCCCAGGCACGGTCAGCTTTGGTGTAGCTGATAAAGAAGCTTGTCATCGTGAATACATTTCCAAGGGAGAGCAGTGGATAGCCGAACTCACCAGTCAAAATCATACGCTAGCCTTAAATCAGCGCTCTTGCCAGCGAGAGCGCTAGCGATGGCACCATTCACTCATCCCACGGTCCGAGCGGCTCCTCCAAACAAATATTCCGCAGCGGTGACACATTCCCATGGCTATCCGAAAATAGCTCTCCCAGCGGCACCGACGCCGAAATCACCAGCCGCAGCGGCGCATCCCCACCCTCCGCCAAACCCCGCAACTGAGAGCGAATCTGCCCCGTAAACCCATCCCAAGCCATCTTCTCCAGCTCATCCAGCAGCAGCAGCACCTTTGGCTCCATCCTTCGCACCGCCCGCGCTAACTGCCGCCCCCGCGAAACCTCCACCCTCAGCTCCTCACACAGCGCCTCGTAAAAATCCGCCTCGTCATACACATCCTGCAAATTCAAATACACCGGACGGCGCGGTTGATGTAGCCTACTCGACGCTTCACGGGCGATCGCCTTCAGCAACGACGACTTCCCCACCTGCCGCTCTCCAATCACCGCCACGCTGCTGCCGCTATTAAGGATGTCGAACACATTGCGTAGCTCCTTCTCCCGCCCAAAAAACTGATGGGCCTGGTCAATTAGCCCGCTCGTGGGCACAAAGGGATTTGGCGGAATGACCAGTGAAGAGCGATCGCCCTTCGCTGCAGGAAACGGCGGTGGGCTATCCGGCTTTTCCTGTGTCTCATTCCCCAATGGAAATGGTGGCGGGCTATCCGGCTTTACCCGCTTCAGCGGCGCATTCAAAATCGCCTGACGCGCCTCCGCCTCATCAAGAGCAAATAAATCGATCCGAGTAATTGAGCCCAGCAGCCCACCAGGTTCGCAATCCTGAACTCTCACAGTG